>JAYFSB010000046.1:0-8639 GCA_040946865.1 Burkholderia sp. | reverse complement strand
AACTTCGTTCATGATCGATTCGCTTCGCAGGCTTGACGACATCACGAATGCAGACACTTGATCAGCATTGCCTTAATCACCTTTGTGTGACCCCGCTGTCGAGCAGCACAGCGCGCATCAGGTTGATCACCGGCTGCGCCGCCTGACCAACCCGGATCACGCTGGCCGCCAGCGTGTTGCGTGAGATGTCGCCGCCGCTGCGGCGCAGCAATCCGGTACCGCGGCGGCCCCGACGCAACCTTTAAGCCATGGTCGCAGATCTCGCACACATACTGGACTCGCTCGTGACGGATCACGCGGATCTGCTGCGGAATAATATCCTGCTGGTCTGCAGGAATCTCTTCTCGAATCACCTCGCGCGGCAGCGCCGGATCGAGCGGCTTGCGCCTAACCACCTCGATCACCGCCCGGTCTTCCTGCACCGGCCATGTCGCCGATGTCGGAGCCAAGCGCTCGCCATTACGGGTTTACTTCATTTTGTAACAATCGCAATCGCGGGTCGCCCGGCAGCGCGACAGTTCAGAGCCGCCCATAGCGCCGCGTGGGGTGCTTGCGCATCGCCGCCAGGTCGATGCCTTCGAGCAACCAGTGAAACTACTCGACGCTCTCCCCCGTGCGCGGCCAGGGAAAATGGTCCGCCTCGAGCCGCTTCATCAGGAAGCCAAAATCCGTTGCTCTAATACAGCGGCAGCTTGATCCGATCGGCCCTTTGGTTCCGGAACCCGTACACCGCCCGACCGGATAGGTCGAGCTTCATCGACTGCTCTACCAGCACTGACAGGCCGTTGATGCTCTTGCGAAAGTCAACGGCGTCGCGATGCAGGTACACTTTAGATCTTCGTCGAAGCGGGACATGCCGCGATCCTGGCGTCGTGGTCGACACCGGGGCCGGCGGCGACCGACGCCGTGCTCACTTTTGATTTCACGAACGGCGAGGCCGATTCTGGGCTCGGCTCCGCACGCTTGCGCGCCTCCGCCGTCTCGCCTCCGCCGGCGCGCCTGATACAAAGCCTGCACGGCAAGCCCGTGCTTCCTCGCGTACGACGACAACTTACGCCTACAGGGTCCGCCGCCTCGCCATAGGTAGCCCCAATCCATGGCATCTCCTGCTCGCAGGAAAATGCCAGGTGTATCTCGCTGCCATCAAATCCGTAAGAATGGGTTTATCGATCGCTTACCGCACACCGGCTTGGTAACGGCCGAGATGCCTGATTCGAAAGTGCCCTCACTGATCGCATAGCCGGCGCGCGCTCGTAGAGTTCGTCGATGCCGCCCGTGGTATGCTTGGGGAAGCCTTCGAGCTTGCCGCCCGCATAGAGCTGGCGCCATCGCGTCACACTTGAGACCGTGAGGTCGCCCATCAGCATATGGCCGTGCACGGTTGCGTGCCGACATGCACCTTTACCGAGCCGAACAGGGTGGCATGGCTCTACGATTTCGCCACGAACACTACGTCCTGCTGGTCGCGGATCAGCAGGTGGTGGTCGGGCCGGTAGCGTCGCGCAGCCGCTCCAGCACCGACGCGCCGAGGTCGGTCAACTCCAGCGAGCTGAGATACTCGAAGCCAGCCGCAACAAGCCGACGCCGAGCCGGAAGCTTTTCTCGTCCTGCACGTGCTCCAGGAAGCGGAGCGCCTCGAGCATCTGCAGCAGCCGGAAGGTGGTGGTGCGCGGAATGCTGATCCGCTTCGACAGTTCGGGCGCGTCAAGAGGCGCGCCCGCAAAGTATACCGGATCGGTCGTGGATTTGGCCATTGTCGACAACGCCAGACGAAAGGATTCAGGGAAGGCGGAAACGATTTTCCGAATTATGCCTCGAACGCGAGCCGATACGGCCCGCCTAGCGGGCAGGCCTGCCCGGGGTAGCCGCGTATCAGCGATAACGCTGCAGTTTCGGATCGGGGATTGGCTGCTCGGCCATCTTCAGGATGCCCGGCAGAGAACCCTCAGGCGCGGCAGGCCGTTTAGGCTAAGCCACTTGCCTTCCTTGGCGCAGAACACCACGGTCGGCGTGCCGTTGAAGCCGAACTGCTGGAACATCGCCGCGTTGGTGTCGAGCTTAGCCTTGGCGTCAGCCGGGATCACCATCAGCGGCGCGATGCCACCGATTCGTCCTTCTCCGAGTACTTGGTCTCGAGCGTATTTAGCAGGGCCGGGCCGTCCTGCGCCTTCCGTAACGCTTCGGTCTTGCCAGCCGAATCGGGCTTCAGGAAGTCCAGCGGAATCCAGTGGACCGAACAGCCCAGCCGCCTCGCAGGGCCCGCCACACCAGGTTACAGTAGATGCGGTTCGGGTCCATGACACGTACAGCGTCGACTTGACTTTCGCCCCGCTCGTGCCCTTCGCAATCGCGGCCTGCGCGGCGTCCAGGGTGGGCGGGTGCGGCTCGTCAAGGCCACGAAGCCTACATTCTCGCGGCTGCACACCACCGGTCGAATTCGACCCGCTGTACCGGCTGAAACTGGTCGCGCAGCAACTTATATATCAACTATCCGCAAGCGCGCGGCGCGGCCCGACCAGCCGGAAGGTGAGATTGAGGCGTTCGCCTTGCACCGCCCGTACCTTGGCGACACGGTGACTCCAGTCGCGCTGGGTGACACCACGCATCACCAGCAGGCTGCCGTGCGTGAGCCGATAGGCGCGCAGCGCGCGGCTGGCGTTATGGCGCAGGTCGAACCCGCGCGGTGCGCCCAGGCTCAGCGAGGCGATCACGGGCGACGCGCCGAGCTCGAGTTCGTTGTCGCTGTGCCAGCTCATGCTGTCGCTGCCCGAGCGATAGCGATTCAGCAGCACGCTGTTGAAGCGTGCTCCGCAGGTGGCCTCGGCAAGCCGACGCAGCTCGGCCACCGCCTCGGTCCACGGTGCCGGCACGTTGCGGATACCGGAGTACACATAGACCGCCTCGGGCTCGCCCTGCCAGGCGGTGAGCCGCGGCATCGGCACCAGGCCGCGTGGCGTGCGGATCGACTGCTGCTGCCAGTCCACCTCGACCAGCACGCGCACGAAAAACGCGTCGGCGGTCTGGCGCGGCAGCCAGTCAGGATACCAGTCGAGTTCGGGCTCGAGCAGCGTGTTGAACAGATCCTCCATCGGTAATAATCCTTGCATCCGGCTATCATCACGGGATGGTGCCGGAGTCGCAAGCTGCTACGCGGCCCCGACATCCGGTCAACCTGGCATCGAACCCGATCCCTTTACGATCGATCAATGATGCTTTCCGATTCCACATTCAACCAGCTGTTCCGCACCGCCCGCATCCACAACGCCTGACTGCCGAGGCCGGTCGACGATGCACTGCTCAAACACAGCTCGTCGGACTGACGCTGTGGGCCCCGACTCCGGCCAACTCCAGACCGGCGCGCTTCGTGTTCGTGAAGTCGCCCGAGGCCAAAGCGAAGCTCAAGCCCGCGCTTGCCGAGGGCAATATCGAAAAGACCATTAGCGCGCCGGGCACCGTGATCGTCGGAATAGACATGGACTTCCACGAGCAGTTGCCCAAGCTGTTCCCACACGCCGACGCGCGCAGCTGCTAGTTCGCCGGCAACGACGCGCTGATCGAGGCTACCGCGTTCCGCAATGCCTCCCTACAGAAGAGGGTGCCTACCTGATCCTCGCCGCGCGCGCGTTGGGCCTCAATACCGGCGGGATATCGGGCTTCGATGCCGCCACAAGGCGGAGGAATCCTTCTTCGCCGGCACGCGGATCAAGACCAACTTCCTGATCAACCTCAGCTACGGCGACGAGAAGGACCTATTCCCGCGCAGCCCTCGCCGCTTGTCCACCCACCAAGCACTCCGCCCTCGCGCAAGACGCCCGTTTTCTCGCTTAGCCCCCGGCACCGACGCTTCCGCTGCGGGCTGATTACTTTTGGTGTGCTGTGTTCCACGTCTATGTCAGGCTTCCGCCTGATTCCCGATTTTCAGTTCGAGCGACAACCGCTCGACGACCGGCGTGGCCTGGATCGGCCTGCTCGAGATGGGCTTCTTCTCTTCGCTGTTCGTCCTCACGCTGGCGCGCGACCTGCTGCTCGCCTCCGCTGCTGGCCTTCGCGGCCAGCGCGATCGGTTTCTTCAATGTGCGGTGCCTGGCGCGCGTGGTCGAGGTCGAGGTGCTGATCGACGACCTGCCGCCCTCGCTGGACGGTTTCACGATCGTGCAGATCAACGATATCTATGTTGGGCCGACCATCAAGCGCAGTTATGTCGAGGCGATCGTCAACGCGGTGAACCGGCTGCAGCCGGGCCTGATCGCCGGCCGTTACCGGCGATGTGGTGGACGGCAGCGTGGCGCGCCATGCTGCCGCCCGCTGCCCGCGGGGCACGGCACCTTCGTGATGACCTGCAACCAAGAGTACTACTCGGGTGTCGATGCCTAAGCAGTGCTCACATTTACGACTGACCCAAACGCGCAGGCAAGCGATACAAACACGAGATAGCTCTCGGCAAGCTTGTCATATCGAGTGGAGACGCGGCGAACATGCTTGAATTCGATTGAAGAACCGTCCGACCAGGTTGCGTGTACGATAGAGCACACGGTTGTAGCGGCGTTTTGTCTGGCGATTCGAACGCGGGGGAATCCCGACCTTTGCACGGGTGGTCCGAATTCGTTGCACGAAGTGGTCAGTATCGTAGCCCTTGTCTGCGATAACCGCTCCGGTGCGCAGATGCTCGACCAGTTGCGCCGCGCACGAGATGTCGGCGACCTGTCCTTCAGTGACGATCCGTCGCAACGGGCGATCCTTCGAATCCACCGCCAAATGCAGTTTGGTGCTCAGTCCGCCTTGGGAACGTCCGAGCGCTTGCGACCCACTTTTTTAAGGCCCCGGCCGAATTCCACCGCATCGGCCTAAACATGCTGATGAACGAGCACCGTACCATCGAGCACGGCGACGGGCACCTGGTGCCTGGTGCTGGCCGGCGTGACCGACTACACGGCCCGCAACTTCGATCCCGCGCAGCGCCAGCACGGCTGGTCGACACCGGCTTCACGCTGCAGTTGTTGGGCCACACGCACTGCGGGCAATTTTGCCCCTGGAATTTCGTCGTGTCGCTGCAGCAGCCCTTCGTCTCGGAGCTCGCGCGCCTGAACGGGCTTGTGTGGGGGCTGCCTCAAATCTGAAGTGAAACACCTACCGAGAGGTATTGTGTTGTTTTGCGATGATAACCTACAAACACCTGAATTGTGAATAGCGCACGATGATCCAGCTGAGCCTTGAGCAGGGATGCAAGCTGCGAGAAATTACCTGCAGCTTGCATCGCGCGCCGAGTTCGATCAGCCGCGAATTGCGCCATAACGGCTGGTGTGTACCGGAACCGGCCGCGAAGCAGGGGGGACCGGGCCGTCCGTTGCTCGCTGACGGCTATCGTGCGCCGCTCGCCCAGCAGCGCGCCAGTTCCTTCTGACAGGCCCCGGCGCAACAATTCCGCCCGCCTCGACCCACAAGGGCCGCTGTGGGCGACGGTCGAGCGGTTGCTGCGTGAGAGCGGCATTCTCCCGAACAGATCGCGGGCATACTGCGAAACATGAACCCCGATGAGCCGACCCTGCCGGCTAGTCACGAAACCATCTACACCGCGTTGTACGCCCTGCCGCGCGGCCAGTTGCGAGCGGAACTGATCGCGCCCGTCTGCGACAGGCCCGCAAGCGCCGGCGGCTCCGGGCGCGGGGCGAAGACCGCCGGGGCAGTATCCTGAACAGGGTCAGCATCCACGCTCGTCCGGCTGAGATCGACGAGCGGATCGTGCGCCTGAGCACTAGACAGGCGGCCTGATCAAGGGCGCGCGTAATGCGTCTTCGGTCGCGACGTATAATCAGGGACGGGAGAAGATGGCCAGGCATGAGCAGCTCTGCGAGACTACCGGCATCACAATCTACTTGGCTGATCCGCATAGCCCTTGGCAGCGCGGGCGCAATGAGAACACCAATGGGCTACTGCGCCAGTACATGCCCAAGGGTACGGATCTGGCCGTATTCTCCAAGACCGAGCTCGACGGCATCGCCTGACAGATGAACACCCGCCTGCGCAAGAGCGCGGGCTGGACGTGTCCGGCCGAACTGTTCATGCCCGAATTGTTCGATGTGCGTCAGCATCACCATGAAATCGTTGCCTTGGTGGATGCCCTTCGGGCGCAACCGGCTTCTGTTGCACTTCAACCTTGAAACCGCCCAGTGATCTCGTTGCTCTTCTCGTCCATTGCGATCTATCCCAGCCTCAAGCCTTTATCGGCTCTCTTGAAAATGAGTGAGTTACGCGATATGTGGGTTGATCTTCGAGAAGTCGAGCTTGCCGGCGATCAAAAACAGCACGGTACGCATGGTCGTGAGGTTGTGTGGTGTATCCCCCCGCGCGCCTTTCCTTTCGCTTGGGCGGCCTGGAAGAGTCCGTTGATGGCTTCCAGGAAGCCGTTGGTCTGAGACGCGTCCGGGTCCAGGCGACGATGCCGTCGACATGGCTGCGGATCATGTTGGCGACATCCTTCATCGGATCGACCTGCGAGCGCAGGACGTTCGTGCACCACTGCTCGAGCATTTCACTGACGACGTTGATCTGCTTGCGATCGAGAAGCTCCCGAGGTTGCTCGCAATAGAGTCACGCGCGGGCGAGTCGTGTACTCGATGCCTTCCCTGGGCGGGCCCAGTCGAGCGTGCCGTCCGAGCTATCGTTGACGTGCAGATGATCTGGTGATCATGCGCGGAATAGCGGCGCAGGCTCGCGATCACGCATTGCAGGTACGGGAGGTTGTTCCAGGTCTGGATGAGGATGGAGAACATGGCGATCAACTTCGGAAACGGAGGTCGGGCATGGCCGGGCTCGGGTCGGCGGGGTGCGCGACGGGTGGCCTGCATTGTACCTGTCCCGTCATGCGGCCTGTTGGGTCAAGTTCGGGACGGTTTGCCGGCGGTGAGCGCGCCGAGCTTGAGGAACCGGTAATAAACCGTCTCGGCGTTGAACACCGCGATCATGAAGCCGGCGCGCCCGTCGAGAAAGCCGCGCCGCAGGAAGTAGGTGCGCACGAAGGCCCAGGTGCCGCGGCACAGCGCCTTACCGAAGCCGCCGCGCTGGCCGGCTGCGTGGCGTTGCCTGGCACCCGCGCTCGAATAGCTGTTGAGCTTGCGCAGCACCGCTTCGAAGTCTTTGTAGGAGTAGTGCAGCAGCTTGCCGTTCAGGCGCGCGGCAGAGCCGTCGTAGATCAACCGTTCGTGCACCAGGTCATCGGAGAAGCGCGCCGTGCCGCGCCTGAACAGCCGAGGGATCCAGTCGGGATACCAGCCGCTGTGGCGGATCCAGCTGCCGCAGAAGCTCGACAGGCGGTCGATCGCGTACATGTCGACGCCCGGCGCGCGGATCGCGGCTCGGATCGAGGCCGCCAGCTCGGGCGTGACCACCTCGTCGGTGTCGAGCGAGAGGATCCAGTCGGTCGACAGTTGGGTAATCGCGCAGTTCTTCTGCGACCCGAAGCCGGGCCAGTCGCGTTCGACCACCACGCGCGCGCCGTGGGCCTGGGCGATCTTGACGGTCGCATCGGTGCTGCCGCCGTCGATCAGTACTACCTCGTCGGCGAAATCGATCGAGGCAAGGCAGTCGGACAGGCGGGAAGCGGCGTTCAGCGCGATCAGCGCGACGCCGAGGGTGGGTTCGGTCATGCGAAAGGGGGAAGCGAGGCTTGAGGTGTGCGCGAGTACATCCCGTCCGGGTGCCGCGCGTCGAGCTCCATCCGGCCCCGGTTTCGAGATGGACGGAAGGCTATAATGTTCAGCCCATTTTTTGGGCTCTCTTGAAATTTGAGTGAGTTACGGGACATGTGGGTTGATCTTCGAGAAGTCGAGCTTGCCGGCGATCAGAAACAGCACGGTTCGCTTGGTCGTGACGTTCACGATCAGGGCATCGAGATCAGCGCGTTGCGCGGCAGTCAGCCGGTCGCGATCCTTCAGCAGCGGCCATCACAATCCATTGAGTTCCGGATCGGTGCGCTGCTCGATTCGCCGCATTGGGTCCACGGCATTCGACGCATGAGCGACGACGTGGAACTTGTCGAAGGCGATGCGAGCATTCGGCAGGTTCGTCTCGAACCCTTTGATGAACGCGGGTGACATGTCAATGCTGACCGACGTGATCTGCTCGGGCTCTCTCCCATGCTCGCGCAGGCTTGCGACGAACGCTTCGATCGTCGCAGTATCCTTGCCTTCGGTCACGAACACGACTTTGCGTTCGAGCGCATCAGCCACGAGCGTCAGGTAGTTGTGTACGCGCTGGTAGGACGTTTCATCGACGGTACGGGCGACTGCGGTGAACGACATCTGCTGGACGAGCATCAGCACCATTGCCTCGAACAGCAGCGTGAAGCCCTTGAGCTTGCCGGCCCACTAGGCAATGTTTACATTTACGACTGACCCAAACGCGCAGGCAAGCGATGCAAACATGAGATAGCTCTCGGCAAGCTTGTCATATCGAGTGGAGACGCGGCAAAAATGCTTAAGGCAATGCTGATCAAGTGTCTGCATTCGCGATGTCGTCAGGCCTGCGAAGCGAATCGATCATGAACGAAGTTGTCCTGGTTTGTGTTCGGTCGTCCTGGGTGCCATTCAGATGGTCGGCGGGCCCCAGGCCTGGTTCTCGCTCATTACGGACGCACCTGTGCC
>JAYFSB010000045.1:0-8730 GCA_040946865.1 Burkholderia sp. | reverse complement strand
ACAAACCAGGACAACTTCGTTCATGATCGATTCGCTTCGCAGGCTTGACGACATCACGAATGCAGACACTTGATCAGAATCGTTGCGCTCCACATTGGCCTCGAAGGTGGTGAAGCCCTCGTCGGTGCCTCGCGCGGCCCGCCCCGCTCGCCCGCGTCGGCCAGCGAGTTCGGTTCGTGGTTCGCGCGGCCTTCCAGCACCTGCGTCTACATCATCCCGTCTCGCTGCATGTTGTGAAACGGGCAGCGCGGCGCGTTGATCGGGATCTGGTGGAAGTTGGTGGTGCCCAACCGCGACTTCTGCGTGTCGAGATAGCTGAACAGTCGCGCCTGCAGCAGCGGATCGTTGGTGAAATCGACGCCCGGCACCACGTTCGAGGGCAGGAAGGCTGCCTGTTCTGTCTCGGCGAAGAAGTTCCTCGCGTTGGCGTTCAGCGTCAGGCGGCCGATCGGCTCGACCGGGATCTCCTCCTCGGGAATCAGTTTGGTGGCGTCGAGCACGTCATAGGGCTACTTAGCGGCCTAGGCCTCGTCGAACACCTGGATGCCGAGATTCTATTCCGGGAAATCGCCGGCCTCGATCGCCTCGAACAGGTCGAGACGATGATAGTCGGTGTCCGTGCTGGCGATCTTCACGGCCTTGTTCCACACGGTTGACTGCACGCCGAGCATGGGCTTCCAGTAGAACTTCAGGTACTTGTCCTAGCCCTTAATATTGATGAGGCGGAAGGTGTGCACGCCGAAGCCGTGCATCATGCGCAGCGAGCGCGGGATCACGCGATCCGACATCGCCCACATCAGCATGTGGGCGCGTTCGCACATCAGGCTAGCGAAATCCGAGAACGTGTCGTGCGCGGAGGCCGCCTGCGGATAACCGCGATCGGCCTCCATCTTCACGCTGTGGATCAGGTCCCAGTTGCCCTCCTTCGTATAGAACTTGACGGCGAAGACGCGCACGTCGCGCAGCGTGTCGACCGAGCCCGCGCTGCCCGTTACCGTCGGGAAGCGCACGAACACCGGCACTTCATCGCCGACCTTTTGGAACAGGCTGGCGCGCGTCAGCTCGTGGATCGCCTTGGTGTAGCGAAACACGCCATGCACGCCGCTGCCGCGCAGCGTGCACGATGCGCTCGGGAATCCGCTCGTGGTCAAGTGGAAAATTTTCTCGCGCAGCACGAAGTCTTCCAGCAGCGTCGGGCCGCGTTCGCCGGCACGCAGGCTGTTCTGGTTGTCCGAGATCGGGACGCCGAAATTGGTGGTCAGCACCTCGGGATCGTGCTTGCCCTGGCCCGTGTGCTGCTGATGTGTCTCGCCGTCTTTGCCGATGACGGTTCCGGCATCCTGGGGCATTTTCGATTTAGCCATGTGTTTTCTCCGCAGCGGGTTGAGGGGTTGGGACCTGCGATGCGCGTCGGCACATGAGGCGGCGAACATGGTGCGGCAAAACTCGGCGAGGGCGTGGCGGCACACACGTGCCGAGCGCGCCGCGAGTCGTCGGCAAGGCATGCGCAAGATGCGAACCCGACGGGGAGGAAGGAGGAGGGAACAAATGGCGTCGTGCCGGGCACAAGACCGGCACGGAACAGGAAACGGCAGATGAGCGTCGACGAGTGGTATCAGCAAGGCAGCATGCACGCGGGCCAGATCGTGCTGGCCGCCCGGCACCACGTGCAGAGCCGAGCCAGGCAGCAGGCTATGCAGTCATTCGCCGACGGCGACGGGGCGCTTGGTAAGGGTCGTCATCGCCCCAGATCAGCAGGGCCGGCTGCGCGATGGTCGGCAGGCGCTCGCTGAGATCGCCGCGACAATCCTGCGCGCCCAGGCCGGCCATGTCGACACGCCGCCCGATGTCAGGCACAGCACCAGGTGCGTGATCAGCTCGGGCCTGGCGAGCACGGCGCGCACCGCCAGCACGCCGCCCATCAGATTGCACGATCAGGGCCGATGGGGCGCTCGATGCGTGCCAGCAGGCCGTCGATATCGCGGATCGACGGATCGGTGGCCCCCCGCCGAAACCGGGATAGACGAAGATTTCGCGCTCGGCCGTGGATTCGAGGCGATCCGTTGGCGGCCGCCAGAGGCCGATGTCGTCCGAGGTGCCTGGCATGAACAGCAAGGTCGATTGGGTCAGCATGATCCTATCATCTCGTGGTGGTGATTCGGTGATGAACACGACGGACGGCAGTGAACAACCCGCGCGCGGGTATCATCCAGCTTTACCCTCTCTCATCATGCGCGAGGCTATGCTCGCGCTCAAGCTGACGCTCGTCCCGCTGTTCCTGCTGGCACTCGAGCACGACCCCGCGTTCGGCGTGCATGCGGCGCTGCTCTCGCTGGCCGCCATGCTGGTATCCGAGGCCTTCAATTTCACCTATGCCTGGACATGCCGGGCTCGCGCCGGCCTGCTGGTCTGTGGGCGATGGCGGCCACTGCACTGTGCGGGCTGCCTGGCACGCCGTTCGCCGCGGCTAACCTCTGCCGCTCGCTCGCCGTGGTTTCACAGCTCGACAGTGTGCTGGCGATCTCCTCGCATCGCGTGCATGGCACCGATTTCGCGATTGCGCTGCTGCGCGGGATGGTGCTACTTCGTCGCCTTCTGCCTGGTGCTGACGTATGCGCTGCCGCATTGGCCGATCCCGCTCGCCTTTGGTACCGCCTGTACGGCTGCGATGCTGGTGCAATGGGCCACGCGGTACCTGGCTCGTAAGCGACTTGGCAAGGCCGGCCCCCCATTCGCAAGCGCGTGAGGCAAGATGATGAGCACGTGGAATTTGTGTGGATCACGTGAGATCGCGCCAACGATCAGCGATCGTGGACACGCTTTATCTGGATCTAGTCGGCAATCAGGTAGTGGACGGAGGAATGGCGGCCGACTTCAGCTTGCCCGCGACATTCCAGGGCAGCAGCTCGTCGATGCGGGTGATGAGGTAATCAGCGATATGAGTCAGGACGTATTCCAGATAGGCGCGCGGATTGATGCCGTTGAGCTTGCACGTCCCGATCAGGCTATACATTGCAGCAGCCCGCTCGCCTCCGGTGGCGGAGCCAACGAACAGATAATGCTTGCGTCCGAGCGCGACACAGCGTAGGGCGTTCTCGGCAAGCGCGTTGCTGATCTGAGCCCCGCCGTCCTCGCAGTGGAACACGAGCGCTGCCCAGTGGTTCAACGAGTAGTTGATTGCTTTGGCGAGCGTGGACTTCGTCGACAGCTTCTCTCTGATCGTTGCCTCGCATGTAGCGAGCAGCGGCTTGGCCTTTTCCTGTCGTACGCGCAGGCGCTCATCGGGTGGCTTGCCCCGGATAGCGGCTTCGATGCCGTAGCGCTCGCCAATCATCGCGCGCAATGTCTGGGTGTCCGAGCTCGGCGTGGATGTCGTAGTCCTTGCGCCGGGCATGATCCCAGCACGCTGCCTCATGAACATCGCCACTCGCGTACAGTTGATCGAAACCGGTGTAGGCATCCGCCTGCAGAATGCCGTGGAATGCGGCGAGTCGGGTTTGAGGGTGGACGCCTTTGCGGTCCGACGAGAAATCGAACCATACCGCAGCCGGTTCAGTCGAGCCCGAGCGGTGATCGTCGCGTGCGTAGACCCAGAACCGACCGGCCAGGGTCTTCCCGTTGCCTGGCGCGAGCACGACGACCAGCGTATCGTCAGTGTGCAATTTGCCGGGACGCAACGTGTAGCGCTGGATCGCTTCGATCAGCGGTCTGCAACGCTCGGCGATCTGGCCCTACCAAGCAGCAGCCCATGCTGGCACGATCAAGCGTCACACCGTCGCGCGCAGCGATCTCCGCTTGCCGATACAGAGCGGTTGATGATCCGCGAACTTCGACACGATGATATCGACGAGCGTGCTGGGATGGGCAATGCTGCGCTCGATCGGCAGGCCTGGCATCGGTGGCTGTTCGATGTGGCCGCTGCTTGGGCAGACCGGATCGGGTTCGAGCACGATCTCTTCGCACAGCAGATGCGGCAGCAGTGGTGCCCGCGGGACACGGTTCCTTGCTGCTCGCGGCCTTGTCCTTGCCCGTCTTCGCATGCTGCACATCGACAGCGCCGCGCCCGACCGTCAGCTCCTCGAGCCGGGTTTCGAGGTTCTCGATCTGGCGATCGAGTTGCTCAGACTTGCGACCGAAGTGCATGCGTTTGAGCTTGTCGATTAGCGCCTTCATGCGTTCGATCTCCTGATCACGCGCAGCAAGATCCTGCACCATTTTCTCGAATGAGGCTTGTTGTTCTTCGATCGATGCCTGCTGCTCGAGCACCAGAGCATGGAGCTCGGCAATGGTATCAGAAAGTGGCGCATGATCGGACATGCGTCGCATGCTTATAAGCCTTGCGCGCGGGTTACAACATCGCGAGCGCGACGGTACGTCGAGGCTGTCGCCAATCGATGCCCTCGAGCAACATTGACAACTGAGCGCTCGTCAGGTGGATCTTGCCACCGTCGGCCTGCGGCCAGATAAACTGACCTCGCTCCAACCGCTTTGCAAGCAGCCAGAGCCCGTCATCAGTGGCCCACAGCAATCTTGACGAGATCGCCGCGGTGCCCACGGAAGATGAATAGGCGGCTACCCAGCGAATTTTCTTCGAGCGCTGTCTATACTTCGCAGCCAGTCCCTGGAATCCGAAACGCCTATCGGTGACGCCCGCCGCAAGCCAGATACGTGTACCGGTAGGCAAAAAGATCATGATCGCAGACTCTGCAATACGGTTCGCAGCATATCGGGGTCGGCAACGAAATCGATCTTTACCACCACTCGTTCGATCCGGATTTCAATCGTGCCAACGGGTACGGCCGGTTTCGCGATCTCCGGTTTGATTGGTGGCGCTGCGATGACCGCCGGCCTCATATCGCTCACGACCGTCACTGGCAGCAGAGTTGCCTCTGACACCCTTTGCTGGGCACAATACCGGTGTCGTCAGGTGAACGCTAGATTCATTCGCATTCAGACCATGCTCGCGGGCCAGTTTCGCGACTGAAACACCTGGCTCGCACGCGGCGATTGCGATGCGACGCCGGAACTCAGGACTATGATTTGGGCGTTCTTTGCGGCTACCCGGCTTCTCTGTGTCTAACAAAGTGGTGTCCATCACTTCGAAAATGATGGACACCACTTTGGCGTCGATCTTCGCTGGCCTCTACGACGGCCATGCCGAGTCGCTTACTGACCATGCGCACCGTGCTGTTTTTGATCGCCGGCAAGCTCGACTTCTCGAAGATCAACCCACATGTCGCATAACCCACTCATTTCTCAAGAGAGCCAGAATAACGTCGATGTGTAACAGTACAGTACCTTATCGACCTGTTCAAGGCGCTGCCGCTTGCGCAGACGGCCGACGATTACGAAGCACTACTGCCGTGGAATCTCAGTAAGTCCGTTCGAAAACCGGACGTCTGCGCGCTAACCGATCTGACGCGATGCCGCGAGGGGAGGGTTCACCGATCGCTTACCGTCAGGCAGCGCTCTTGCCACCTGATCGCAAAATCGTGTCTAAACAATCGGATTCGGTATAACCGCGGGAGTCTGCCCATGCTGGGCGTACAAAAAATGGGCTGAAAACAGTCTGTTTTTCGTTTGTTGGCAGGCTCGAGCGACGATCGGCCCTGGTTCAGCCCGACAGCTCGAGCCGCTCGCAGATCGCGCGCGTCGGCGTAGCCAGGTTGAGCGTGTAGAAATGCAGCCCCGGCACGCCCTGCCGGATCAGCCGGTCACACATCGCGGTGATCACGTCAGTACCGAAGGCGCGGATCGATTCGAGATCGTCGCCGAAGCTCTCGAGCCGGTGCGCGATCCAGCGCGGCACTTCGGCACCGCACATCTCGGAGAAGCGCATCAGCTGCGAGTAGTTCGTGATCGGCATGATGCCGGGCACGATCGGCACCTCGACGCCGAGTCGAGCGGCATCGTCGATGAAACGGAAGTACGCGTCCGCGTTGAAGAAGTACTGCGTGATCGCCGAGTTCGCGCCGGCCTTCACCTTGTCGGCGAAGTGCTGGAGATCCTGCTTCGGCGAACGCGACTGCGGATGGCATTCCGGGTAGGCAGCCACCTCGAGGTGGAACCAGTCGCCGTGCTCAGCGCGGATGAAGCGCACCAGGTCGTAGGCGTAGCGCAGCTCGCCGACCTCGCCCATGCCCGATGGCAGGTCGCCGCGCAGCGCCACGATCTGGCGGATGCCGTGCGAGCGGTACTGGTCCAGGATCGCGCGCAGGTTGTCCTTCGACGAACCAATGCACGACAGGTGTGGGGCGGCCGAGAGGCCGTCCTTCTGCATGTCGAGCGCGGTGTCGAGCGTGCCTTGCTGCGTCGAGCCGCCGGCACCGAAGGTCACGGAGACGAACTTCGGCTTGAGTGGCAACAGATGCGCGCGCGTGGCACACAGCTTGTCGGTGCTTTCCGCCGTCTTCGGCGGGAAGAATTCCAGGGAGAGTTCGATCGGTTTCATGATTCGGTAGAGATCTCCGTCAGCTTAGGTTACGCTGGCCGAAGATCAGGGCGGACAGGAGCCACGACACGATGCTGTACAGGATCGATCCGAAGAACGCCGACCAGAATCCCGATATCTCGAAGTCCTTGAGCAGCGAGGACGCGAACCAGAAGCAGAGCGCGTTGACCACCAGGATGAACAGGCCGAGCGTGACGATCGTCACCGGCAGGGTCAGCAGTATTAGCATAGGCCGGATGATGGTGTTGATCAGGCCGAGCACGACTGCGATGATGAGCGCCGTCCCGAAGCTCTTGATGTGGATCGAGGGCACCAGGTAGGTGATGATCAGCAGCGCGAGGGCATTGATGATCCAGGTCAGGATGACGGTCATGTGAAGGGCTCCTAATGCAAAAAAAACTGGACCGCGCATGCAGCCGGCGCGATGCGCGGCGCGCTATTCCCATGCCGGGCGCGGGATCAGTAACGGTAGTGGCTCGGCTTGAACGGACCGTCCTGCGACACGCCGATGTACAAGGCCTGCTCGGCCGACAGCACCGTCAGGTTGGCACCGATGCGGGCCAGGTGCAGGCGCGCGACCTTCTCGTCGAGGTGCTTCGGTAGTACGTAGACCTTGTTCTCGTACTGCTCGCCGCGCACGAATAGTTCGATCTGCGCGAGTGTCTGGTTGGCGAACGAGTTCGACATCACGAAGGACGGGTGGCCGGTCGCGCAGCCGAGGTTGACCAGGCGGCCTTCGGCCAGTAGGATCACGCGCTTGCCGTCCGGGAAAATGATGTGGTCGACCTGCGGCTTGATATTTTCCCACTGGTACTGGCGCGTCGACGCGATGTCGATTTCCGAGTCGAAGTGGCCGATGTTGCAGACGATCGCGTTATGGCGCATCGCCTTCATGTGGTCGTGGTCGATTACGTGGAAGTTGCCGGTCGCCGTGACGAAAATGTCAGCTTTGTCGGCCGCATATTTCATCGTCACCACGCGGTAGCCTTCCATCGCCGCCTGTAGCGCGCAGATTGGATCGATTTCAGTGACCCACACGGTCGCGCCCAGGCCACGCAGTGACTGCGCGCAGCCCTTGCCCACGTCGCCGTAGCCGGCCACCACGGCGATCTTGCCGGCGATCATCACGTCGGTGGCGCGCTTGATGCCGTCCACCAGCGATTCACGGCAGCCGTACAGGTTGTCGAACTTCGACTTGGTGACCGAGTCGTTGACGTTGAAGGCCGGGAACGGCAGGCGGCCGTCCTTTTCCATCTGGTACAGGCGATGCACACCAGTGGTGGTCTCTTCCGTCACGCCCTTGATGTGGGCCAGGCGCTTCGAGTACCACTGTGGATCGATGTCCAGGTGCGCGGCGATCGACTTGTAGAGCGCCACTTCTTCCTCGTTGGTCGGCTTGCCGATCACTGAGCGGTCCTTCTCGGACTTCGAGCCGAGGATCAGCAGCAGGGTCGCGTCGCCGCCGTCGTCGAGGATCATGTTGGCGAACTCGCCGTTCGGCCATTCGAAGATGCGGTGCGAGTATTCCCAGTATTCGTCGAGCGTCTCGCCCTTGTAGGCGAACACCGGCGTGCCGGCTTCGACGATCGCGGCGGCTGCGTGGTTCTGGGTCGAGAATATGTTGCACGAGGCCCAGCGCACGTCGGCACCGAGCTCCTTGAGCGTCTCGATCAGCACGCCCGTCTGGATCGTCATGTGCAGCGAGCCGGCGATGCGCGCGCCCTTGAGCGGCTGCGCTGCCTTGTATTCGTCGCGGATCTGCATCAGACCGGGCATTTCGGTCTCAGCGATGGTCAGTTCCTTGCGGCCCCAGGCAGCCAGTGCCAGGTCGGCGACGAGGTAGTCCTGAGAGGCTTTCGAGTCGATAGCGGCGTTCATCACGCCCTCCTTTCTTGGTCAAAGATTGGTGACGTGAGCGCCGTTCAGAGTGCGGCGGCCCGAGCGGCGCGGCGAGTCGGCAGACCCGGTGCCGGCGGGGCAAATGCCGCGCGGTGAAAATTTCCAAGCCTGGCAGGCTGATGCCTGTCGCAACGCTCCTTGGAAACGAACGACAATTGTAGCAAAGAGCCGCGAAGAATTCCCGCACGCGAGATTCGGGAATACTAAAATCATCAATGATTTGCCCCTAAATTTAGGGGCGCGCTCGCGCGGAGGTGTCCCATTCGTAGTTGAAGGTTGGGACGACGGAGTTTCATAGGTTAGGGCAATGCTGATCAAGTTCACCGTCCCCGTGGTCCAGCCGTTATAGATAGGTGGATATGATCCGAGCAAGGCAAACG
>JAYFSB010000044.1:0-8797 GCA_040946865.1 Burkholderia sp. | reverse complement strand
GATGGCACAGGTGCGTCCGTAATGAGCGAGAACCAGGCCTGGGGCCCGCCGATCATCTGAATGGCACCCAGGACGACAGAAAACAAACCAGGACAACTTCGTTCATGATCGATTCGCTTCGCAGTCTTGACGACATCACGAATGCAGACACTTGATCAGCATTGCCTTAACTCCCGCCAGCTCACCTTTGCCACACAGACCTCTTCATGCGAAAGCTCTATCACCGAGCCGCCCATCGCCCCGGGCCGTTTATAATTTTGCATTTTGCGGCATTTGCCCGCCCCGTTTGCGCTGTATTTCGGTTCCCTAGATCTTCATCGAGCCCCCGCTGCCAACCCGCTATCGTGAAAGTCTTTCGCGGTCTGCCCAACGCCGAGAGCCGCGCCCCATGCGCGCTGACGATCGGCAATTTCGATGGTGTCCACCGTGGACATCAGGCCCTACTCGCGCGCGTGCGCGCGGCAGCGGACGCGCGCGGGCTGCCGGTCTGCGTGACGACTTTCGAGCCGCACCCACGCGAGTTTTTTAATCCGGCCGGCGCCCCACCCCGGATCGCAATGCTGCGCGACAAGCTCGAGGCGCTGCGCGAGAACGGTGTGGACCGGGTGGTAGTTGAGCACTTCAACCACACCTTCGCCAACCAGGCACCCGAGGCCTTCGTCGAGGAGATCTTGGTCAATGGCCTGCACACGCGCTGGATGATCGTCGGCGACGATTTCCGCTACGGTGCTCGGCGCGCCGGCAATTTCGCCTCGCTGCAGGAAGCCGGCGCGCGCTACGGCTTCGACGTCGAGCAGATGGCCACGCTAGCTGCGCCCAACGGCGCGCGCATTTCGAGCTCGGGCGTGCGCGCCTCGCTGGCCGCCGGCGAACTCGACGCCGCCAGGCAAGCGCTCGGCCACGGCTATGCGATCAGCGGCCACGTCGCGCACGGGCTCAAGCTCGGCCGCGACCTTGGCTTCCCGACCCTGAACCTGTCGATCGCGCACAAGCGCCCGGCTCTGTCGGGCATCTTCGTGGTGCTGGTGCACGGCCTGGGCCAGGCACTGCTGCCAGCGGTGGCCAGCCTCGGCGTGCGGCCCACCGTGGTCGACGCGGGCCGCGTGCTGCTCGAGGTGCATATCCTCGACTGGCGCGGCGATGCCTACGGCAAGTTGGTGCGCGTCGAGTTCCTCAAGAAGCTGCGCGACGAGGCCAAGTTCATCGACCTCGAGACGCTGACCCGCGCGATCGCGCAGGACGTGGTCGACACGCGCGCCTACTTCGCCGCGCACGGCGTGCCGCCTGGCGGCCGCGCCACCACTGCATGTGTCCCCCGATTCACGACGCGCGAGCGTCCCCCAACGAGATAGCGATTCCCGACATGAGCAATAAGAAAGCCGATTCGAAACCGCAGGCCAAGTATCCGGTTAACCTGCTCGACACGCCGTTCCCGATGCGCGGCGATCTGCCCAAGCGCGAGCCACAGTGGGTGCAAGACTGGGAGGACCACGGCCTCTACGAGAAGATCCGCGCGGCCAGCGCCGGCCGGCCGAAGTTTATCCTGCACGACGGCCCGCCCTACGCGAACGGCGACACCCACCTCGGCCACGCGGCCAACAAGATCCTCAAGGACATCGTCGTCAAGTCACGCAGCATGGCCGGCTTCGATGCGCCCTACGTGCCGGGCTGGGACTGCCACGGCATGCCGATCGAGATCCAGATAGAGAAGCAGTTCGGCAAGTCGCTGCTGGCCGTCGAGGTGCAGAAGAAGGCGCGCGCCTACGCCACCGAGCAGATCGAGAAGCAGAAGGTCCGCTTCAAGCGGCTCGGCGTGCTCGGCGACTGGAAGAACCCCTACAAGAGCATGAACTTCCAGAACGAGGCGGAGGAGTTGCGTGCGCTCGGCAAAATCATCGAGAAGGGTTTCGTCTATCGTGGCCTGAAGCCGGTCAACTGGTGCTTCGACTGTAGCTCGGCGCTGGCCGAGGCCGAGGTCGAATACAAGGACCGTACCGATCCGACCATCGACGTGATGTTCCCGTTCGCCGAGCCGGAGCGCACTGCCCAGGCCTTCGGCCTGCCGGTGTTGCCACGCGCCGACGGCGGCATCGTGATCTGGACTACCACGCCCTGGACGATCCCGGCCAACCAGGCGCTCAACGCGCACCCGGAAATCGTCTACGCGCTGGTCGACACGCCGCGCGGCCTCCTGATCCTCGCCGAGGAACGCGTGGCCGCCTGCCTGGAAGCCTTCAAGCTGAACGGCAAGGTGATCGCCACCGCGTCCGGCGCGAAGCTCTCGGGCCTGCGCGTCCATCATCCGCTGGCCGGCTCGCATCCGGGCTACCAGCGCAGCTCGCCGGTCTACCTCGGCGACTACGTCACCACCGACACCGGCACCGGCATCGTCCACTCCTCTCCTGCCTATGGCGTGGAGGACTTCATCTCCTGCAAAGCGCACGACATGAGCGACGCCGACATCATCAACCCGGTGATGGGCGACGGCCGCTACATCGAATCGCTGCCGTTGTTCGGCGGCCTGCCGATCTGGGACGCGAACCCGAAGGTGGTCGAGGCGCTGGAAGCCGCCGGCACCTTGCTGCGCAGCGAGAAGCACACCCACAGCTACATGCACTGCTGGCGTCACAAGTCGCCGATCATCTATCGCGCGACCTCGCAGTGGTTCGCCAGCATGGACACCAAGCCGAACGACGGCGGCCGCACGCTGCGCGAAGTCGCGCTGCAGGGCGTCGAGGACACTACTTTCTACCCCGCCTGGGGCAAGCAGCGCCTCTACAGCATGATCGCCAACCGACCGGACTGGACACTGTCGCGCCAGCGCCAGTGGGGCGTGCCGATGGCCTTCTTCGTCCACAAGGAAACCGGCGAGCTGCATCCGCGTACGCTAGAGCTGCTTGAGGAAGTGGCCAAGCGCGTCGAGGCTGGCGGCATCGAGGCCTGGCAGACACTCGATGCGCGCGAGCTGCTCGGCGACGAGGTCAATCTCTACGAGAAGAACTGCGACACGCTCGACGTCTGGTTCGACTCGGGCACCACGCACTGGCACGTGCTGCGCGGCTCGCACAAAGACGCGCTGCAGTTCCCGATCGACCTCTACCTGGAAGGCTCAGACCAGCATCGCGGCTGGTTCCACTCCTCGCTGCTGACGGCCTCGATGATCGATGGCCGCGCGCCCTATAAGGGCCTGCTCACACACGGTTTCACGGTCGACGGCGAAGGCCGCAAGATGAGCAAATCGCTCGGCAACGGCATCGACCCGCACGAAGTCTCGAACCGCCTTGGCGCGGAAATCGTACGCCTGTGGATCGCCTCGACCGACTACTCGGGCGAGCTGGCGATCTCCGAAGAAATCCTCAGGCGCGTCACCGAAGGCTATCGCCGGATCCGTAACACACTGCGCTTCCTGCTCGCCAACCTGTCGGACTTCGACTACGTGAAGGACGCGCTACCGGCCGCTGAATGGTTCGAGATCGACCGCTACGCGATTGCCTTCTCGGCCCAGCTTCAGACCGAGCTGCTCGCGCACTACGAGAAGTACGAGTTCCACCCGGTGGTCGCGAAGCTGCAGACCTACTGCTCGGAGGATCTCGGCGGCTTCTACCTCGACGTGCTGAAGGACCGGCTCTACACCAGCGTGCCCGCCTCGCCAGCACGTCGCTCGGCGCAGACCGCGCTCTACCACGTCACGCAGGGCCTGTTGCGCGTACTCGCGCCCTTCCTCTCGTTCACCGCCGAGGAAGCCTGGAAGGTGTTCCAGCCGGCCAGCGAGACGATCTTCACGGAAACCTACTACTCTTACCCCGAGATCGATGGCGCGGCCACCTTGCTTGACAAGTGGACGCTGCTGCGCGCGGTGCGCGCGGACGTGACCAAGGCGCTGGAGGAAGCGCGTACCGCGAACCGGATCGGCTCCTCGCTGCAGGCCGAGGTCGAGATCCGCGCGAGCGGCGCGCGCCACGCGGCGCTCGCGAGCCTCGGCGAGGACCTCAAGTTCGTGCTGATTACCTCGGTGGCCACCGTCACCGAGGTGGCCGCGGAAGTTGACGAAGCCGTCAAAGTGACCGCCTCGACCTATCAGAAGTGCGAGCGCTGCTGGCATTACCGCGCCGATGTGGGCGCGCATGCGGAGCACCCGACGCTGTGCGGCCGCTGCTTCTCCAACCTCTTTGAAAACGGCGAAACCCGGAGCGCTGCATAACCATGGCGAAAACCCTGTCGAAATCCACTGGCGGCGCGCTCACACCGTGGCTTAGCATTTCGCTGATCGTGATCCTGTTCGACCAGTTGACGAAGATCGCGGTGCTGAAGACCTTCAGCTACGGCGCGATGCATGCGCTGACCAGCTTCTTCAACCTGGTGCTGATCTACAATCGCGGCGCGGCATTCGGCTTCCTGTCGGCCGCCAGCGGCTGGCAGCGCTGGGCCTTCACGGCGCTGGGCATCGGCGCGACCCTGGTGATCTGCTACCTGCTCAAGTGCCACGGCCACCAGCGCCTGTTCAGCCTGTCGCTGGCGCTGATTCTGGGCGGTGCGCTCGGCAACGTGATCGACCGGCTGATGTACAGCCACGTGATCGACTTCCTCGACTTCCACGCCGGCGGCTGGCACTGGCCCGCCTTCAACCTGGCGGACTCGGCGATCACCATCGGCGCGATCTTGCTGATCTACGATGAGCTGCGCCGCGTGCGCGGCGCGCGCTGAATTCGGCAGGCGCCGGCCCGTTTCATTCGCGGAGGTCTAGTTGGAATACCAGGAACTCGCAGGAAAACATCTCGTCGTCGGCCTGACGGGCGGCATCGCCTGCTACAAGCTCGCCGAGCTCACGCGCCTCTTGACCAAGGCCGGCGCGACCGTGCAGATCGTCATGACCGAGGCGGCCACCCAGTTCATCACGCCGGTGACGATGCAGACGCTGTCGGGACGGACTGTCTACACCAGCCAGTGGAATGCGCGGGTCGACAACAACATGGCGCATATCGACCTGTCGCGTGAAGCCGATGCGACCCTGATTGCGCCTGCCTCGACCGACTTCATCGCTAAGCTCGCCCACGGTTTCGCCGACGACCTGCTCTCGACGCTGTGCATCGCGCGCAACTGCCCGCTGCTGGTGGTGCCGGCGATGAACCGCCAGATGTGGCAGAACCCGGCCACCCAGCGCAATGCCGCACAACTGCGCGCCGACGGCATTTCGGTGCTGGGCCCCGACTCGGGCGCGCAGGCCTGTGGCGAGGTCGGCGACGGCCGCATGCTGGAACCGGCCGCTATCTACGAGGCGATCGTCTCGCACTTCCGGCCCAAGCGGCTCACCCACAAGCGCGTGCTGATCACGGCCGGACCGACCTTCGAGCCGCTCGATTCGGTGCGCGGCCTGACCAACTTGTCCAGCGGCAAGATGGGCTTCGCGCTGGCGCGTGCGGCCCAGCAGGCCGGTGCCGAGGTGCGCCTGGTGGCCGGCCCGGTCCACCTGGCAACGCCTTGGGGTGTCTATCGACAGGACGTGCAGACCGCGCAGCAGATGCATGCCGCGGTGATGCATGCCGCGCCCGCTGCGGACCTGTTCATCGCGGTGGCCGCCGTAGCCGACTGGCGCGTCACGCAGGCGGCCGCACACAAGATCAAGAAGACCGCCGATCGCAAGATGCCGGTGCTCGAGTTCGTCGAGAACCCGGACATCCTGGCCAGCGTCGCCGCCCTGCCCGACGCGCCCTACTGCGTAGGTTTCGCGGCCGAGAGTGGTGACCTCGAGGTGCATGGCGAGGAGAAACGCCGCCGCAAGCAGGTGCCACTCCTGATCGGCAACCTCGGCCCGCGGACCTTCGGTCTCGACGACAACGAGGTCGTGCTGTTCGAGGCCGCCGGCACCACGCACCTGCCACGCGCGGCCAAGGCTACGCTCGCGCACACGCTGATCGAGGAGATCGCCAAGCGCCTGCCCGACACGCGCCTGATCTGACACACATTCCGCTGCCGGGCACCCCCGCACACGAAGCAGGAGTGCCCGGCGATTCGTTCCAGCCTTTTCCCAGCGACCCGCCGGATGAAACTCGACCTGAAGATTCTCGACGCGTGCATGCGCGACTACCTGCCGAACTACGCCACGCCGGGCAGCGCGGGCCTCGACCTGCGCGCCTGCCTGGACGCGCCCATCACGCTGAAACCGGGCGACACCGCCCTGGTACCGACGGGCCTAGCGATCCACGTGGCCGACCCCGGCTACGCAGCGCTGATCCTGCCGCGCTCGAGCCTCGGCCACAAGCACGGCATCGTGCTCGGCAACCTGGTCGGCCTGATCGATGCCGACTATCAGGGCCAGGTGATGATTTCAACCTGGAACCGTGAGCAGACTGAATTTGTGTTGAACCCGTTAGAGCGTCTGGCCCAGCTAGTGATCGTGCCGGTGGTGCAGGCCAGCTTCAACATCGTCGAAGATTTCGCGCAAAGCGAGCGCGGCGAAGGCGGTTTCGGCAGCACCGGCCGCCAGTAAGCTTTCCGCCGCTCGTCGCCCGACAAGGGTAAGCGACTCGGCATGGCCGTCGTAGACGCCAGCAAAGATCGACGCCAAAGTGGTGTCTATCATTTTCGAAGTGATGGACACCACTTTGTTAGACACCGAGAAGTCGGATAGTCGCAAAGGACGCCCGAACCATAGTCAAGAGTTCCAGCGTCGCATAGGAATCGCTCGCGTGCGGGCCAGGTGTTTCAGTCGTCAAACTGGCTCGCGAGCATGGTCCGAATGCGAATCTGGCGTTCACCCTGGCGGCACCGGTATCGTGCCGAGCAAAGGGCGTCAGAGGCAACGCTGGTGCCAGTGACGGTCGTGAGCGATATGAGGCCGGAGGTCATCGCAGCGCCACCAATCACAAACCGGAGATCGCAAAACCGGCCGTACCCGTTGGCACGATTGAAGTCCAGATCGGACGAGCGGTGGTCAAGGTCGATGGCGTTGTCGACCCCGATATGCTGCGAACCGTATTGGAGAGTCTGCGATCTGATCTCTTTGCCTACCGGTACACGTATCCGGGTAAGCGACTTGGCAAGGCCGGGCCCCTATTCGCACGCGCATGAGGCAAGATGATGAGCACGTGGAATTCGTATGGATTACGTGAGATCGCGCTCACGATTTATCTGGCTCTCTTGAAAAATGAGTGAGTTACGCGATATGTGGGTTGATCTTCGAGAAGTCGAGCTTGCCGGCGATCAGAAACAGCACGGTGCGCATGGTCGTGAGGTTGATATATCCCGCGCGCCTTTCGCTTGGCGGCCTGGAAGAGTCCGTTGATGGCTTCCAGCAAGCCGTTGGTCTGACGCGCGTCTGGGTCCAGGCGACGATGCCGTCGAAATGACTGCGGATCATGCGGGTGACGTCCTTCATCGGATTGACCTTCGAGCGCATGACGTTCGCGCACTACTGCTCGAGCATGTCGCTGACGACTTTGATCTGCTTGCGATCGAGAATCTCCCGAAGTTGCTCGCGGTAGCGCCACGCGCGGGCGGTCCGCTTGGTCGTGACGTTCACGATCAGGGCATCGAGATCGGCGCGTTGCGCGGCGCTCAGCCGGTCGCGATCCTTCAGCAGCGGCCATCCGCAATCCCTAGAGTTCCGAATTTGTTCGCTGCTCGATTCGCCGCATGAGCGGCGACGTGGAACTTGTCGAAGGTGATGCGGGCATTCGGCAGGTTCGTCTCGACGCCTTTGATGAATGCGGGCGACATGTCAATGCTGACTTACGTGATCTGCTCGGGCTCTCCTCCATGCTCGCGCAGGCTAGCGATGAACGCTTCGATCCGTCGTAGCATCCTTGCTTTCGGTCATGAACACGACTTTGCATTCGAACGCATCAGCCACGAGCGTCAGGTAGTTGTGTCCGCACTGGTAGAACGTTTCGTCGACGGCAATGTTTATCCTGTCGGACAGGTCGATCTTGGCGAGCGCCACGCGGCCGTCAGGCAGCTTGATGCGAGGCGTGCGCACTTTGAGAAAGCAGTCGTGCCGAAAGAAGTTCAAGTGCTGGTAGCACTTGACAACGGTGTCGTGCACGGGATGGTCGCTGGCGATCTCTGGATGCGGGGAGCGACTGCCGGCAACGAAATCGATGCCGTTCACGAACCACAGATCATTGATACCCAAAGCCGTCTCGAACAACTTGCTATGCATGATTACCGTCGCTCACGTGCAAATCTGGCAATTTACCACCCACTCGAAATTCAAAAAAGGAATTTTTTTAAGGCCCCGGCACGAATGCTGGTGCGCTCGATTTCCGTCTCGCCTGCCAAAGCATTCGCCACCCGCAGCCAGACACCCTGGCTTCGCCAGCGCGAGAAACGGATATATACCGTATGCCATCGGTCGAATTCCGCGGGAAGATCGCGCCATGGACTGCCGGTTCGGGCAATCCACAGCACTGCTTCGAGGAACCAGCGATGGTTGAATGCCGTTTGGCCACGGTCGCCTTCCTTGCCCGGCCGGCAGGATAGCTTGGACTTTGTTCCATATTTCGTCGCTCAGTAACGTTCGTACCATCCTGTCTCATGGCGCAAAAGACAGGATGTGAACACATTTTTTCAAATGTAAAGGCAATGCTGATCAAGTTCACCGTCCCCGTGGACCAGCCGTTATAGATCGGTGGACTGAGCAAGGCAAACGAGAATGAAACAGCAAACGCTAGCGGTGGCGGCTGACGAGAGTTCAGTCTTCGAGACGAAGCGCAAACGTACGCGCGCGATGCGTTGCTGGACACGATGGAGCGGATCGTGCCGTGGGCGGCATTGTGTGCGCTGATCGAGCCGTACTACC
>JAYFSB010000043.1:0-8892 GCA_040946865.1 Burkholderia sp. | reverse complement strand
ATATGACAAGCTTGCCGAGAGCTATCTCGTGTTTGCATCGCTTGCCTGCGCGTTTGGACCAGTCGTAAATGTGAACATTGCCTAGTACCTCATCGACCTGTTCAAGGCGCTGCCGCTCACGCACACGGTCGACGACTACGAAGCGCTGCTGCCTTGAAAGCTTGGCAAGCCCGCTCGCAAACCGAAGGCCTGATCGTTAGCCGATCAGGCCGTCACGGCGCAAGGTGTGGATTCACAGATCGCACAGATCGTTTACGATTGGCCGGCGGACGTTGACGCACCGGCGGCAGTTCAGTCACCGGCGGTCCATTCCACGTTGGCACCGACCGAACGCAGGTTCTCGACGAAGTACGGATGCGCGCGGCGGATCGGCTGCGCGTTGAGAATCTCGGAGCCGCCCTCGATGCTAGCGGCCACCATCAGCAGCGCGATTGCGACGCGGATGATGTAGGGGCTCTCGACACGTGCCGGCGACAGCGGCAGGCCGCCGAAGGTAATCAGGCGATGCGGGTCGGACTGGAACACATGCGCGCCGAACTTCGACAGCTCGCCGGTCCAGCCCATCGCGCCGTCATAGACCTTGTTCCAGAACATCACGCTGCCCTCGGCCTTCACGCCGAGCGCGATGAAGATCGGCAGCAGGTCAACCGGCAGGTAGGGCCAGGGCGCGGCCTCGATCTTGGTCAGGATGTTCTGCGTGAAGGGCTTCCTCACTCGCATCACGCCGTCGCGCACCGCGCGCGACCAGCCGTTCTCGTGCGTGACATGCACGCCGAGCTTGGCGAAGGTGCGATCGATCAGCGGGAACATCTCGGGGCCGCTGTTGCGCACGGCGATGTCGCCGCCGGTGATCGCGCCGAGCGCGAGGAAGGTGGCGATCTCGTGGAAATCCTCGGCGAAGCGATGTTCGCCGCCACCTAACTTGCCGTCGCCCTGGACCCGGATGTGCGAGGTGCCGATCCCCTCGATCGGCACGCCGAGCATCGTCAGGAAGCGGCAGAACTCCTGCACGTGTGGCTCGGAGGCGGCATTCACGAGCGTCGAGACGCCGGTGGCGGCGGTTGCGCACAGCACGAAGTTCTCGGTAGTGGTGACCGAGGCGTAGTCGAGCCAGTGATCGTTAGCCTTGAGCGAGCCGGACACGCGCAGGATCAGCGAATCGGGCGTCTGCTCCAGCGTTGCGCTGAAGCGCTCGAATACTTCCACGTGCGGGTCGATCTCACGCACGCCGAGCGTGCAGCCGGTCACGTCGCTCTCGAGCCGCGCCACGCCGAAGCGGGCCAGCAGCGGCGGCACCAGCATGATCGACGAGCGCATTTCCTCGGGCAGGCGATGCACGGCCGGGTCGAACTGGGTGGCGCGGTGATGCAGGTCGAGCATGCCGGTGGCGTAGTCCATCGAGACATCGCTGCCGAGCATGCGGAAGATGTCGAGGATCTTGCGCACATCGGTGATGTCGGGCACTCCGATCAGCTTCAGCGGTTGGTCGGTCAGCAGGGTTGAGCATAGGATCGGGAGGACGGCGTTCTTGTTGGCGAACGGCGTGATTTCCCCGCGAAGCGGGGTGCCGCCGTGGACTAGCAGATTCGACATGGTTCGGCGCGTTTGGAATGAAAGATGGCGCAAGGTCCGTATCATGCCATCGTTTCGGCGCGCGAGCGTGCGCAATCGCTGCCCGGCGGCCTCAGGCACAGCGCGGGCTGGCCCGTGGTTGAACCCCTTTACGGAAGGTGCCGCCCGGCTGGATCGGCACTTCGCCGTGCCCCGTCAAAACGGAAGGGAAATGGGTCACGGTGCTCGACCAACAATCGCCGCGGCGATGCGCGCCCAGTAGCTGGCACCGATCGGCAGGATCGCGTCGTTGAAGTCGTAGCCGGGGTTGTGGACCATGCAGCCGCCGTGGCTGCCGGTGCCGAGCAGCGCATAACAGCCGGGACGCTGCTCGAGCATGTAAGCGAAGTCCTCGCTGCCCATCGGCGGGGCCGTGTCTATCTCGACGCGCGCGATGCCCGCCGCGAATTCGGTCGGCGCTTCGTGATTGACGAGCACGGGTAGTCACGGTCGTAGTCGATCTCGACGCCGAGGCCATAGGCGGCTGCGTAGCCGCGCACGAGTTCGCTGATCTGCGTTTCGAATTGCGAATTGCGCGCGCACCCCAGCGTCGAGCACGCGAATCGAGAGTTTCATCACCACGGTCTCGGGGATGATGTTGAATGTCTCGCCGGTCTGCACGCTGCCGACAGTGATCGCGGCCGCCTGCTGCGCGTCGATCTATCGTGCGATGCTGGTCTGCAGGGCGAAGATCAGGCTGCCTGCCGCCGACATCAGGTCGCGCGCCATGTGGCGGCCTCGCGCCGTGCCCACCCAATCCCTTCAGGGTGATCGTGACGCGATTGCAGGAGGCCATCGCGGGGCCGTTTTGCGGAACGCCATCTCCCCGGCCGCGCGGCCCGGCATGTTGTGGAGCGCGAAGATCGCGTCGCAGAGAAAGCGCTCGAACAGGCCGTCGTCCATCATCGCCGTGTGCCCCGTGACTACAGGCGTGCATCTGGACGGCGCGGCGGCGAGCGTAGGGCAGACCGGTGGCCTCGTGGATCGGCAAGGGCGTCCATGTCGGCGCGCAGCCCAAGCGTGCGGTGCTCGCCGCCGGTACGGGTTTCCTCGAAGGCGATCTCGGGATGGGCGTGGATGCGGCGGCGGATCTCGACGAACTCGGTGGCGGGCATGGAAACTCCGTGGGTGAGCGCCTGGAAGCCACCGGACGGCGGGCTGGGACCAGGCGAAATGTCTAACGATCGCGCTCAAGCATAGGGAGGCGGCCTCAAATCTGAAGTGCAACACCTACCGAGAGGTATTGTGTTGCGATGGGAACCTACAAACACCGGAGGCTCTCTTGAAATTTGAGTGGGTTACGCGACATGTGGGTTGATCTTCGAGAAATCGAATTTGCCGCCAATCAGAAACAGCATGGTGCTCATGGTCGTTAGGTTGGTGTATCAGCGCGCCTTTGGCTGGGGCCCGCCTGGAAGAATCCGTTGATGGCTTCCAGCAAGCCGTTGGTCTGACGACGCGTCTGGGTCCAGGCGACGATGCCGTCACAATGACTGCAGATCATGCTGGCGACGTCCTTCATCGGATCGACCTTCGAGCGCATGACATTCGTGCGTCACATGCTCGAGCATGTCGCTGACGACGTTGATCTGCTTGCAATCAAGAATCTCCCGAAGTTGCTCGTGATAGCGCCACGCGCGGGCAGTCCGCTTGGTCGTGACGTTCACGATCAGGGCATCGAGATCGGCGCGTTGCGTGGCGGTCAGTCGGTCGTGATCTTTCAGCAGCGGCCATCGCAATCCCTTGAGTTCCGGATCGGTTCGCTGCTCGATTCGCCGCATTGGGTCCACAGCTTTCGACGCCTTTGATGAACGCGGGTGACATGTCAATGCTGACCGACGTGATCTGCTCTGGCCCTCCCCAGGCTCGCGACGAACGCTGCGATCGTCGCAGCATCCATGCCTTCGGTCACGAACACGACTTTGCGTTCGAGCGCATCAGCCACGAGCGTCAGGTAGTTGTGTCCATGCTGGTAGGACGTTTCGTCGACGGCAATGCTCGTCATGTCGGACAGGTCGATCTCGGCGAGCGCGAGTTCGACATAGCGTTTGCAAATGGCGTTCACCCGATGCCAGGACTCGCCGACGGTACGGGCGACTGCGGTGAACGACATCTGCTTGGCGAGCATCAGCACCATTGCTTAGAACAGCAGCATAAAGCCCTTGAGCTTGCCGGCCCACTCGGACTCGACGAGCGCACTTCGAGAAAACAGTCGTGCCGGAAAAAGTTCAAGTGCCGGCAGCGCTTGACAACGGTGTCGTGCACAGGATAGCCTCGGCGCATCTCTGGATGCGGGGTAAGCGCCTCGGCATGGCCGTCGTAGACGACAGCAAAGATCGACGCCAAAATGGTGTCCATCTTTTTCAAAGTGATGGACACCACTTTGTTAGACACAGAGAAGCCGGTAGTCGCAAAGAACGCCCGAACCATAGTCCTGAGTTCCGACGTCGCATAGCAATCGCCGCGTGCGAGTCAGGTGTTTCAGTCACCAAACTGGCCCATGAGCATGGTCCGAATGCGAATCTGGCGTTCACCTGGTGACACCGGTATCGTGCCAAGCAAAGGGCGTCAGAGGTAACGCTGCTGCCAGTGATGGTCGTGAGCGATATGAGGCAGGCGGTCATCGCAGCGCCACCAATCAAACCGGAGATCGCGAAATCGGCCGTACCCGTTGGCACGATTGAGGTTCAGATTGGACGAGCGGTGGTCAAGGTCGACGGCGTTGCCGACCCCGATATGCTGCGAATCGTATTGCAGAGTCTGCGATCATGATCTCTTTGCCTACCGGTACACGTATCTGGCTTGCGGCGGGCGTCACCGATAGGCGTTTCGGATTCCAGTGACTGGCGGCAAAAATACAGACAGCGCTCGAAGAAAATCCGCTGGGTGGGCCACCTATTCATCTTCCGTGGGGGCCGCGGCGAGCTCGTCAAGCTGACGTGAGCCACTGATGACCGGCTCTGGCTGCTTGCAAAGCGATTGGAGCGAGGTCGGTTTATCTGGCCGCAGGCCGACGGTGGCAAGATCCATCTGACGAGCGCTCAGTTGTCGATGTTGCTCGAGCAGCAGGCATCGGTCAAAGAACAACAAGCCTCGTTCGAGAAAATGGTGCAGGAGCTGGCTGCGCGTGATCAGGAGATCGAACGCCTGAAGGCGCTAATCGACAAGCTCAAACGCATGCACTTCGGTCGCAAGTCCGAGCAACTCGATCGCCAGATCGAGAACCTCGAAACCCGGCTCGAGGAGCTGACGGCCGGGCGCGGCACTGTCGATGTGCAGCATGCGAAGACAGGGCAAGGACAAGGCCGCGAGCAGCAAGGAACCCGTTTCGCGGGTGTCACTGCCCGCCGTATCGGCTGCGCGAAGAGATCGTACTCGAACCCGATCCGGCCTGCCCGAAGTGCGGCATTGAGATGCCGATGCTCGGTGAAGACGTGTCCGAACAACTTGTCCGTGCCGCGGCAGCGTTCAAGGTGATCCGCACGATCCGGCGCAAGATGCTTTGCCCGAGTTGCGGTCACATCGAACAGCCACCGATGCCAGGCCTGCCGATCGAGCGCAGTATTGCCCATCCCTGCGCGCTCGCGCCAGGCAACGGGAAGACCCTGATCGGTCGGTTCTGGGTCTACGCACGCGACGATCGCCGCTCGGGCGCGACTGAACCGGCTGGTATGGTTCGACTTCTCGTCGGACCGCAAAGGCGTTTACCCTCAAACCGCGGCTCGCGGCATTCCACGGCATTCTGCAGTCGGATGCCTACACCCGACCTCGATCAACTGTACGCGAGCATGCCGAGCTCGGATAGCCAGACATTGCTCGCGATGATTGGCGAGCGCTACGGTATCGAAGCCGATATCTGGGGTAAGCCAACCCGATGAGCGCCTGCGCGTACGATAGGAAAAGGCCAAGCCGCTGCTCGCCACATGCGAGGCAACGATCAGGGAGAAGCTCGCGACGCTGTCGACCAAGTCCACGCTCGCCAAAGCAATCCACTACTCGTAGAACCACTGAGCAGCGCTCGTGTTCTCCTGCGAGGACGGCCGGGCCGAGGTCAGCAACGCGCTTGCCGAGAACGCCCTACGCTGGGTCGCGCTCGGACGCAAGCATGATCTGTTCGTTGGCTCCGCCACCGGAGGCGAGCGGGCTGCTGCAATGTACAGCCCCTGATTGGGACGTGCAAGCTCAACAGCATCAATCCACGCGCCTATCTGGAATACGTTCTGACCACATCGCTGATTACATCAGCACCCGTATCGACGCGCCGCTACCCTGGAATGTCGCGGACAAGCTGAAGTCGGCCGCCATTCCTCCGTCCACTACCTGATTGCAGACTAGATCCAGATAAAAGCAGATCACATCGGTCAGCATCGATATGTCGTGCGCGTTCATCATCAAAGACGTCGAGACGAACCTGCTGAAGGATCGCGACAGACTGATCGCTGCGCAAAACGCCGATTTCGATGCCCTGATCGTGAACGTCACGACCAAGCGGACCGCCCGCGCGTGGTGCTATCGCGAGCAACTTCGAGAGATTCTCGATCGCAAGCAGATCAACCTCGTCAGCGAAATACTCGAGCAGTGGTGCGCGAACGTCATGCGCTCGAAAAGGTCGATCCGATGAAGGACGTCGCCTGCATGATCCGCAGTCATTTCGATAGCATCGTCGCCTGGACCCAGACGCGTCAGACCAACGGCTTCGAAGCCATCAACCGACTCTTCCAGGCCGCCAAGCGAAAGACGGGCGTGCGGATACATCAACCTCACGACCATACGCACCGTGCTGTTTTTGATCGCCGGCAAGCTCGACTTCTCGAAGATCAACCCACATGTCACATAATAACTCACTCAAATTTCAAGAGAGCCTATCTTGCAGCGCCTTCTTCGCGCGCCCCTGCTGAGACGTCGGCAGCGTGTTGAGCACGTTACCCATCTTGGGAAACCAGCAGCGCTGATGCTTCGTCTGCGGGACGGTGCGCGTCAAGGCAGTTGTCGCCTCTGTCATGCAACGTGAGCCTGTTTATGACCCCTGATTCCGACCTCGTTGACGGGTGGTATCCGAGCTCAGGATTGAGCGCGACGGAACCGGTAGGCGGGCAGTTGCGCGGCGTCTGGCCCAACCAGCGCGCCGGTGTGACGTAACGGATGCCGCTGTGCCGATGCTCGTTGTGGTACCAATGCACGAAAGCGCATCGCCCATTGCCTGACGGCGTCCAGGTCTGCAAAGCCGTGCGCCGGGAACTCGGGGGACGGTACTTGGACGTGTGGAACAGGGATTCGACGAACGCGTTGTCGTCGCTGACGCGCGGACGCGAATACGAGAGCTTCACGCCGAGCCAGTGAAGCATCGCCAGCACCGTCGTGGCCTCCAGCGTAGAGCCGTTGTCGCCGTGCAGAACGGGACGCTGCTCGTCAGCGGCAATCCTTTCGGCCAACGCCGCCCGCTGAACGGACCCGGACGGCATGACCCCAACATCGTCGGGGCCGTGCACTTCCCAGGCGATGACCTTGCGGCTGTAGATGTCCATGATCAGGCACAGGTAGAACCACGTGTCGGCCAAATGCTTCATATCCCAGCACCAGACTTGGCGAACTGCGCTCGCGATGTACGTGCTCGGCTCGCGGCTGGCTTGGGATGAACCCGCCTGCGGCCCGACGGTCGCCGGTTTGCAGCCCATCCTGGGCCTTCCAGCGTTGCAGGGTGTGCACGAACAATGCTGGCCCCAGTCGCAAGACAGACCCAACCGTACACCGGCCTGATGAGCCGCTTAGATGTTTCGGGCAGTCATCTGGCGATCTTCGAGACCGATCATTCGTCCTCTCCCTTGTGGAAGATCGCCTCGAGTTTTTTTGACAGCACCAACAAGGCGGTCGTCTCGGCCAGCGCACGATCCTTGCACCGAACTTCGCGCTCGAGTTTTTTGATCTGGCGGCGATCCATCGTCGTTTGCCCAGGCGTGGCACGCACGTCCTGCGGGTCGGCCAACGCCTGTGGGGGTGGCTGCGTCCCGCCAGGCAGCAAGCTCCTGCGGATACACGCCGTTCTCGCGGTGCCATGCGTTGCGCGATGTCTTGTCCAGCGCAGCAGTGGTGAGCACGGTGTCCAGTCGCGATGCAGCGTGCCCACGTTCACGCGTGTTTCCTGCGCGACATCTTCAACCAACGCGCTCTTAGGCGGCAGCAACCTTGCAACCACCTTTTCCTTGAATGCCTGTCCGTACTTTGCCACTTCTCGTCCTCATTGCGTCCCCGGATTTCCAGATCCTATTCGGGCCACAACTATTCCGACAGGTGGTGGTGTGTATGGGGGAGGACACTTTCTCCATCGCTGACCAGAAGCCCATTGCGCCGTCGCCGCACGCGAGCAACCGACAGACCGCGCTTTTTCAGATTCAGCAGCAGCTCGCACCACAACTCCTTCAATTCCCGGTAGCCGGCGCCAATCGCCACACGCTCTTTCTCGCCTTCCGGCGTCACGCCGATGATTACCAGCAGGCACTGGCCGTCCGAATCGTCACTGCGCACGCCGGTGTGAATGTCGTCGGCCCACTGCGCCTTGAGCCGCCTCACCGTGTTTGGCGACATGCCTGCAATCTCGCCACCCAGCATGATGCCCAGCGCCTCGCTCATGTCACCCGTCGAGATGCCGCGCAGGTACAGCCACGGCAGCGCCACCGACACGCACGCCGACTTGCGCACGTACGGCGGCACAACAGCCGAATTGAAGAGTGGATGCCCGAGCCCGAGCGGTCCCGTACCTTAAGTACTTTGACCTTCACCGGACCAACCGCTGTGACGATCTCGCGCTCGTGCAGGTAGCCGTTACGCACAACGGCGCGATCGGCCCTCGATCGATTTCACGTTGCTGTACTGCCCCAGCATAGCGGCAAGCTCCGCTTCAACTGCCTGCTGGATTAGCTCGTCGAGCACGCTCTTCGTTTTTGCTTTACCGCTTTTCGTTTCTTTCGTAGACTTTTCCATGGTGGCCGGTTCTGACTCCCGCCGGGTTCGCTGGTTGTGCTTCTGACACGCAACATTCTCAGCTAAACCGTCACCGCCTTCTCAAAATTCCGTTTGCCCGCCGTACACCACTTTAGAAAATAACTCGTGCGCTCTTCACAACTCAGGTGTTTGTAAGTTTCCATCGAAACACAATACCTCTCGGTAAGTGTTGCACTTCAGATTTTAGGTCGCCATCGCGCAGCTCCCCCTGGGGGGGGGGGGGGGTGGCCGCCCCCCCGGGCGGGTTGGGGCGGGCACACCCCTTACCCCAACAGCAAGCCA
>JAYFSB010000042.1:0-8920 GCA_040946865.1 Burkholderia sp. | reverse complement strand
ACAACTTCGTTCATGATCGATTCGCTTCGCAGGCTTGACGACATCACGAATGCAGACACTTGATCAGCATTGCCTTAGGTCAGCGAGATATCGACCACGCGCCGCGGCGTCTCGAGATATTCCAGCGATTGCATCTCGACGATACGCGAGACAGTACGGCTGAATTCGTTCACCATCGGACCTTCCACGTAGAGATCCTCGGCCGGCACCGCGGCCGACATCAGCAGTTTCACCTTGTGGTCGTAGAGCACGTCGATTAGCCAGGTGAAGCGGCGCGCCTCGGAGGCCATGCGCGGCGACATCTGCGGCACCTCGGAGAGCACGATCGCGTGGAAACGCGAGGCCAGCTCGAGATAGTCGTTCTGTGAGCGTGGGCCGCCGCACAGCGTCGCGAAATCGAACCAGACCACCCCGTCGGCCTTACGCAGCGCCTTCAGCTCGCGCTTCTCGATATGCAGCAGCGGACTTTCGTCGGGCACCGCTGCGAGCTTGGCGAAGGCGCTGCGCAACTCGCGATCAGCCTCAGCGCCAAGCGGCGTGTGGTACATCTTTACCTGGGCCAGCGTACGCTGGCGGTAGTCGACGCCGGCATCGACGTTCATCACGTCGAGCTTCTGCTTGATCAGCGCGACCGCGGGCAGCATGCGGTCGCGATGCAAGCCATCCAGATAGAGCAGGTCCGGATCATAGTTCGAGGTCATCACGAACTGCACGCCGTTGGTGAACAGCTGGTCGAGCAGACGGTAGAGGATCATCGCGTCGGCGATGTCCGAGACGTGGAATTCGTCAAAGCAGATCAGGCGATAGCGCTTGGCGATGCGTCGCGCGAGTTCGTCGAGCGGATCGACCTGCCCTTTCATCTCCTCGAGTTCGCGATGCACCTCGCGCATGAATTCGTGGAAATGCAGGCGCGTCTTGCGCTGCACCGGCACCACGGCGTAGAAGCTGTCCATCAGGAAGCTCTTGCCGCGGCCAACCCCACCCCACATATAGACGCCCCTGGGCAGTTCCGGCCGGATCACGAGCTTCTTGAACGCGTTCGAGCGACGCGTCTTGTAGGCGACCCATTCGTCGAAGCATTGCTGCAGGCGCGTGATCGCGACACGCTGCGCGGTATCGGCCTGGTAGCCGCGTGCACCCAGCTCGCGCTCGTAGTATTCGGTGACGTTCATCATGCAAACCGGAAAAACCGAAGGCGAGCGGAAAATTCCCGTCCGCCTTCGGCATCAAACAGCAGCCCATACCGGCCCGAAGGCTGCGGCGATCAGCTGTTCAGCGAACGCTTGTCGGCGGCCAGGGCCGCTTCGCGCAGCACTTCCGACAGCGACGGGTGCGCGTGGCAGATCCGGGCAATATCCTCCGACGCCGCCTTGAACTCCATCGCCACCACGGCTTCGGCGATCAGGTCCGAGGCATTGGCCGAGATGATGTGCACGCCCAGCACTTCGTCGGTCTTCGCGTCGGCGATCACCTTCGCGAAGCCTTCCGGCGTGTTCATGCCCAGCGCGCGGCCGTTGATCGAGAACGGGAACTTGCCCGCTTTGACCTCGCGGCCCTCGACCTTCAGCTGCTGCTCGGTCTTGCCGACCCAGGCAATTTCCGGCGAGGTGTAGATCACCCACGGAATGCAGTTGTAGTCAATATGCGGCTTCTGGCCACCGATCACTTCCGCGACCAGCACGCCTTCGTCCTCGGCCTTGTGCGCGAGCATCGGGCCGCGCACCACGTCGCCGATTGCATAGACTTTCGGCACCGAGGTACGACAATGGTCGTTGACGTCGATGAAACCGCGCTCGTTGGCCTTCAGGCCGATCGACTCGAGGCCGAGGTTGTCGGTGTTCGGCACACGGCCGATCGACACAATCAGGCGGTCGGCTTCGAGCGTTTTGGCCACGCTGTCCTTGTCCGTGTAGGCGATCGACACGCCGGCATCCGAGGGCTTTACGTCACCAATCTTCACGCCGAGGTTGATGTTGAGGCCCTGCTTCTTGAACAGCCTAGCGGCTTCCTTGGCGACGGCTTCGTCGGCGGCGGCCAGAAACGCCGGCAGCGCTTCGAGCACCGTAACTTCGGCACCCAGGCGGCGCCACACCGAGCCGAGCTCGAGGCCGATCACGCCGGCACCGATCACGGCCAGCTTCTTGGGCACCGTATCGAAGGTCAGCGCGCCTTCGTTGTCGGCCACGATCTTGCCGTCGACCGGCAGGTTCGGCAGGTGACGCGCCTTCGAACCGGTCGCGATGATCACATTCTTGGCCATCACGACTTCAGTCTCGTCTTCGCCGCTGACCTTGATCTGCACGCCAGCCTCGGTCTTGCCGGTGAACTTGCCATGGCCCTTGAGCCAGGTGATCTTGTTCTGCTTAAACAGGTACTCGATGCCGCCCGTCATCTTCTCGACGATGGCGTCCTTGCGGGCCAGCATCTTTGTGGTGTCGATCTTCACGTCGCCGACCGTGATGCCATGGTCGGCCAGATGGTGCGAGGTCTTCTCAAACTCTTCCGAGGAGGCCAGCAGCGTCTTCGACGGGATGCAGCCGACGTTCAGGCAGGTACCGCCGAGCTTCATCACGCCGGCCGAGTTCTTCCGCTTCTCGATACAGGCAACCGTCTTGCCGAGTTGCGCGGCGCGCACTGCGGCGATGTAGCCGCCGGGGCCGGCACCGATCACGACGACGTCAAATTCCTTGGACATGACTATCCTCTCTATTACCCCGCCCGCGGCGGCACGTCTTGCATGCGCCGCACGATCTGAGCGATTCAGTGCGGGAAAGGCTGCTTGGCTTACAGGTCGAGCAGCAGGCGTGCCGGATCTTCCAGCGTATCCTTCATGGCGACCAGCGAAAGCACCGCTTCGCGGCCGTCGATGATCCGGTGGTCATACGACAGCGCGAGGTAGTTGATCGGGCGGATCACGATCTGGCCGTTCTCGACCACAGGGCGCTCCTTGGTGGCGTGCACGCCGAGGATCGCCGACTGCGGTGGGTTGATGATCGGTGTCGACAGCATCGAGCCGAACACGCCGCCGTTCGAGATCGAGAAGGTACCGCCCGTCATTTCTTCGATCGACAGCTTGCCGTCCTTGGCCTTCTGGCCGAATTCGGCGATCTTCTTCTCGATGCCGACCAGGCTCAGCTGGTCGGCATTGCGCAGGATCGGCACCACCAGGCCGCGCGGTGAACCGACCGCTATGCCGATGTCGAAGTAGCCGTGATAGACGATGTCGTTGCCGTCGATCGACGCATTCACGAGCGGGAACTTCTTCAGCGCGTGGACGGTTGCCTTGACGAAGAAGGACATGAAGCCGAGCTTCACGCCGTGTTCCTTCTCGAACTTGTCCTTATACTTCGCGCGCAGGTCCATGACCGGATGCATGTTGACTTCGTTGAAGGTCGTCAGGATCGCGTTGGTCTGCTGCGACTCGAGTAGACGCTCGGCGATACGCGCGCGCAGGCGCGACATCGGTACGCGTTGTTCCAGACGATCGTTCAGCCAGGTGGTGGCCGAGGCCTGCACCTTGACGTCCGGCAGCGCGGCGGCGGCAGGCGCCGAGGCAGCCTTCACCGGCGTGGCGTTGATACCCAACGCGTCGCCCTTGGTGATGCGTCCATCGCGGCCGGTGCCCGAGACCTGGCTCGGATCGACGCCCTTCTCGGCCAGCAGCTTGGCCGCGGCCGGCGAGGTCGTGGTGTTGCTCGAGCCAGAGGTGGCAGCCGCTTGCGCGGCCGGAGCGGCTTCCACCGCGACCGGTGCCGGGGCCGGTCGCACTTCCGCTTCGCCGGCGGCGGCAGCCACGGCACCGGCCTTCGCCTCGGTGTCGATGGTGGCGATCACCTGGTCAGCGGCGACCGTGTCGCCGTCGTTATGCAGCACTTGTGACAGCACGCCTGCTGCCGATGCAGGCACTTCCAGCACGACCTTGTCGGTCTCGAGTTCGATCAGAATTTCATCCTGTGCGACAGCCTCGCCAGGCTTCTTCTTCCATTGCAGCATGGTGGCTTCCGAAACCGATTCAGAAAGCTGGGGGACTTTGACTTCTACGATAGCCATGACTTGATTCCTGGATGCGTGATCTGGGTAATGTCTGGATCCTGCGGCCTGGCTCGTGAGGTCCGCTTTTGGTCTCTGTTAAATTTCGAGTGGGTACTGCTACATTGCCCGATTTGCACGGGAGCGAAGGGGAGTCATGCGTAGCCAACTGTTTGGGCGGCTTCATGCTGCTGTTCGAGGCAATGGCGCTGATGCTAGCCCAGCAGATGTCGTTCACCACAGTCGCCCGTACCGTCGACAAGTCCTGGCATCGGGTGAACGCCATTTGCAAACTCTATGTCGAACTCGCGCTCGCCGAGATCGACCTGTCCGACATGACAAGCATTGCCGTCGACGAAACGTCCTACCAGCGCGGACACAACTACCTGACGCTCGTGACTGATGCGCTCGAACGCAAAGTTGTGTTCGTGACCGAAGGCAAGGATGCTGCGACGATCGAAGCGTTCGTCGCAAGCCATGCGCAAGCATGGAGTAGAGCCCGAGCAGATCACGTCGGTCAGCATTGACATGTCGCACGCGTTCATCAAAGGCGTCGAGACGAACCTGCCGAATGCTCGCATCACCTTCGACAAGTTCCAGGTCGTCGCTCATGCGTCGAAAGCCATGGACCCAATGCGGCGAATCGAGCAACGCGCCGATCTCGATGCCCTGATCGTGAACGTCACAACCAAGCGGACCGCCCGGGCGTGGCGCTATCGCGAGCAACTTCGGGAGATTCTCGATCGCAAGCAGATCAACGTCGTCAGCGACATGCTCGAGCAGTGGTGCACAAACGTCATGCGCTCGAAGGTCGATCCGATAAAGGATGTCGCCCGCATGATCCGCAGTCATGTGGCCTCCTGGAAGCCATCAACGGACTCTTCCAGGCCGCCAAGCGAGAGGCGCGCGGATACACCAACCCCACGACCATGCGCACCGTGCTGTTTCTGATCGCCGGCAAGCTCGACTTTTCGAAGATCAACCCACATGTCGCGTAACCTACTCATTTTTCAAGAGAACCGTTTTGCGATCGACGCGCTCTTCAGGCGGCCGAATGCCCCTTCGATCAGGGCCTTCTGCTGCTCGTAGTGCTTCGCGTAGTAACCGACCGCCGGTGAGGCCGAAGCCGGGCGGCCGCTGTACGCGAGCTTCTGCCCTTCCTTCATGCCTTCCTTCAGGTGGTGTTCGATGTAGAACCACGGGCCCTGATTCTGCGGCTCGTCCTGCACCCAGGCCACTTCGGTCGCGTTGTCGTACTTCTTCAGTTCCGCTTCGAACTGCTTGTGCGCGAACGGATAAAGCTGCTCAATCCGGAGGATCGCCACGTCGTTCACCTTCGCTTCGCGGCGATGCGCGACCAGATCGTAGTACACTCTGCCCGAGCAGGCCAGCACGCGCTTGACCTTCTTCGCGTCGATGGTTTCGTCGGTTTCACCGAGCACCGGGTGGAACGAACCCTTGGCCAGTTCCGGCAGGTTCGACACCGCTTCCTTGTGGCGCAGCAGCGACTTCGGCGTGGCCACTATCAGCGGCTTGCGGAACAGGCGGATCATCTGGCGACGTAGCAGGTGGAAAATCTGCGCCGGCGTGGTCGGCTGGACCACCTGCATGTTATGATCCGCGCACATCTGCAGGAAACGCTCGATACGCGTGGATGAGTGCTCCGGACCCTGTCCTTCGTAACCGTGCGGCAGCAGTATCGTCAGGCCCGAAACGCGGCCCCATTTCACTTCGCCCGAGGAGATAAACTGGTCGATCACCACCTGCGCGCCGTTCACGAAGTCGCCGAACTGCGCTTCCCACAGCACCAACGTGTTCGGTTCGGCGGTCGAGTAGCCATACTCGAAACCGAGCACCGCTTCTTCCGACAGCACCGAGTCGATCACCGTGAAGTTCGCCTGGCCTTCCGAGATATTCTGCAGCGGCACGTAGGTGCCGTCGTTCCAGCGCTCACGGTTCTGGTCGTGCAGCACCGCGTGACGGTGCGTGAAGGTACCGCGACCCGAATCCTGGCCGGTCAATCGCACGGCGTAGCCCGATGCGACCAGCGAGGCGAATGCGAGGTGCTCGCCCATGCCCCAGTCGACCGGTTGACCGCCCTGGGCCATCTTGCGGCGGTCGTTGATCACGCGATCGACCAGCGGATGGACCTTGAAGTTCTTCGGCACCGTGGTTATGCGCTCGCTGAGACGCTTTAGCTCGGCCAGCGGCACGGCCGTGTCGGCCACGTCTGTCCACTTGCGGTTCAGAAACGGCATCCAGTCGACCGCGTACTTGCTCTTGTAGTTCGAGAGCACCGGATCGACCGTGTGATGGCCGTCGTCCATCGCCTTGCGATAGGACTTGACGAACTCGTCGCCCTGCTCGGCGGTGATCACGCCCTGCTGCACCAGCTTCTCAGCGTACAGCGCGCGGGTGCCCGGATGCTGCGCGATCTTCTTGTACATCAGCGGCTGCGTGACCGCCGGCGTGTCCTGCTCGTTGTGGCCGAGCTTGCGGAAACAGACGATGTCGATCACGACATCCTTGTGGAACTGCATGCGATAGTCGATCGCGATCTGCACCGCGAGCGACACCGCTTCCGGATCGTCGCCGTTCACGTGCAGCACCGGTGCCTCGATCATCTTGACCACGTCGGTACAGTACAGTGTCGAACGTGCGTCGCGCGGGTCAGAGGTGGTGAAGCCGATCTGGTTGTTGATGACGATGTGCAGCGTACCGTGCGTGCCGTAACCGCGCGTCTGCGCCAGGTTCAGCGTTTCCATCACCACCCCCTGGCCCGCGAAAGCCGCGTCGCCATGGATTTGCACCGGCAGCACTTGTAGGCCGTCGGCGTCGCCGCGACGGTCCATCCGGGCCTTGGCCGAACCTTCGACCACCGGGTTGACAATTTCCAGGTGCGATGGGTTAAACGCGAGCGACAGGTGGACCAAGCCGCCTTCGGTGGCGATGTCCGATGAGAAGCCCTTATGGTACTTCACGTCGCCGGCCGGCAAGTCGTCGACGTGCTTGCCTTCGAATTCGGCGAACAGGTCGGCCGGCATCTTGCCGAGCGTATTGACCAGCACGTTCAGGCGGCCACGGTGGGCCATGCCGATGACGATTTCCTGCACGCCCTTCGAGCCCGAATGCTGGACCACTTCGTCCATCGCCGCGATGAAACTTTCGCCGCCTTCGAGCGAGAAGCGCTTCTGGCCGACGTACTTGGTGTGCAGATAGCGCTCGAGGCCTTCGGCTACCGTCAAGCGGTTCAGCACGTGCTTCTTCTTCTCGGTCGTGAAGTTCGGCGTGGCGCGCGTTGACTCGAGACGCTCCTGCCACCAGCGCTTTTGCTCCGGATCGCCGATGTACATGTACTCAGCGCCGATCGTGCCGCAGTACGTGTCGCGCAGCGACTTGACGATGTCACGCAGCGAAGCCTGCTCGAAACCAAAATACAGATTGCTGGCGCTGAACGTCTGGTCGAGGTCGACCTCGGAGAAGTCGTAAAACGAGGGTTCGAGCTCGGGGATCGAGGGGCGCTCGCGACGCTTCAGGGGATCGAGATTGGCCCATTGCGAGCCGAGGAAGCGATAGGCGCTGATCAGAGTCTGGACGTGCACCTGCTTGCGCGCGGTGGCCAGATTGCCGCCGGCATTGCCATTGTCGCGCGGCATGAAGGCATTCGCCTTGGCGCGCTGGGCAAAGGATTCGACGATCGGAAAGTGGGCGACGTCGTTCGCGTTCGAACTATCCGTAGCCGGCACGTTCTGCAGCGCGTCGAAATACCTGCGCCAGTTGTCTGACACCGATGCCGGGTTGTCCAAGTAAGCTTCGTACAGTTCTTCTATATACAAAGAATTGCCGCAAAACAGATAGGAGTTCAGCTGAAACTGCTTCATTACATCTGACATTTTACGCTCACTTTTCTTCGAGCTTCTCGAGAAATAGCGGGTTACTCAACCTTCCGCGACACGGCCTGACCGTTTAGCGGATTGCGCGAATCAAGTCTTGCTTGGAAGAACCTAAAACTTGCGTATGCGCAGCATATCACAATACGTACCAACGAAAGTCACAATGTCGCACCCTCAAAGCCCGTTACGGCGGGCTTTCGCGACAAATGGCCCCGATTTTGACGGCACTCGTAATAGTGTTTTACGAGGTGCTGCGCAGTCACATCGGGATAGGGTCGGGCCTCGTGGCTCGACCCTCCCTCCACGCCAGCGTGCGTATTGGTCCGTACACGGTTGGCCGGATCGGATACCCGATCCGGCCAACCGATGGAAGTCCAAGCGATCGGAAGTAACGATTTGACAGCGCGATGTTGAGCGCAGGATTGCAACTGCAGCGCCATTCACCGTGCGGCGAACACACCGTCTGGGCAGCAAGGTCTTGGGGTGCCCCCGTGCGATCAGTTCCTGGAAGCGAGTCCAGCCACGTTTCCATTGCCTCCAGAGGAAGCAGCGAAGACGCCGACAAATCCACTCATCCAGTTTCTGAAGCAAGCGGAGTGTTTCACAGAAACCGAAGTAGCGTGTGTGTGGCCGCGCGATCGCGCTTTTCGCATCGTTGACCTTCAAGTGAGGAAGGCTTTGAGGTTCGCCATCACCCGCTGGCCCGCGCGTTCAACCCATGTACTGTCGTCGGCGTACCTCACGAAGCGTAGACCGCGCCGCCTAAGCTCCCTTGATGACGGTGTCGCATTCGTAGTTGAAGGTTGGGCCGGCGGAGTTTCATAGGTTAGGCAGTGTTCACATTTACGACTGGACCAAACGCGCAGGCAAGCGATGCAAACACGAGATAGCTCTCGGTAAGCTTGTCATATCAAGTGGCGCCGCGGCGAAAATGCTTAAGGCAATGCTGATCAAGTGTCTGCATTCGTGATGTCGTCAAGCCTGCGAAGCGAATCGAT
>JAYFSB010000041.1:7705-8931 GCA_040946865.1 Burkholderia sp. | reverse complement strand
CGCGACTTCACGAATCGGCGCACGCGTCGCAATGGCGTAGTCAACGAGGTGGCGCGCCGCAAGAACCGCAACAAGTCAAGGATTCGGCGGGCCCACGTCGAACACGTATTCGCCGTAGCCAAGCAGCTGTGGGGTTTCACGAAGGTGCGCTATACCGCGGGCTCGCGAAGAATACGAACCGCGCCTGGGGCCCGCAGACCATCTGAATGGCACCCAGGACGACCGAAAACAAACCAGAACAACTTCGTTCATGATCGATTCGCTTCGCAGGCTTGACGAAATCACGAATGCAAACACTTGATCAGCATTGCCTTAATGCGATTGAAGAACCGTTCGACCAGGTTGCGTGTACGGTAAAGCACACGGTTGTAGCGGCGTTTTTTCTGGCGATTCGAACGCGGGAGAATCACAACCTTTGTACGAGTGGCCCGAATTCGTTGCACGAAGTGGTCAGCATCGTAGCCCTTGTCTGCGATAACCGCTCCGGTGCGCAAATGCTCGACCAGTTGCGCCGCGCACAGATGTCGGCGGCCTGTCCTTCAGTGACGATCAGTCGCAACGCACGACCCTTCGAATCCACCGCCAAATGCAGTTTGGTGCTCAGTCCGCTTCGGAAAGGTCCGAGCGCTTGTGGCCCGATTTTTTAAGGCCTCGGCCGAATGCTGGTGCGCTCGCACGATCGTCGAATCGATAAGGATGTGCTTGATTTCCGTCTCGCCTGCCAAAGCATTCGTCCCCGGGGCCAGACACCCTTGCTTCGCCAGCGCGAGAAACGGATATATACCGTATGCCATCGGCCGAGTTCCGCGGGAAGATCGCTCCATGGACTGCCGGTTCGGGCAATCCACCGCACCGCTTCGAGAAACCAGCGATTGTTGGATGCCGTTCGGCCACGGTCGCCTTCCTTGCCCAGCAGGATAGCTTGGACTTTGTTTCATATTTCGTCGCTCAGTAACGTTCGTACCATCCTGTCTCGTTGCGCAAAAGACAGGATATAAACACAGGATATAAACACATTTATTCAAATATAAACAGACCCTAGGCAGCGCTCGTGTTCTACTGCGAGGATGGCCGAAGCCGAGATCAGCAATGCGCTTGCCAAGAACGCCCTACGCTGTGTCGCGCTCGGACGCAAGAATTATCTGTTGGAAGAATTATCTGTTGGAAGAATTATCTGTTGGAAGAATTATCTGTTGGAAGAATTATCTGTTGGAAGAATTATCTGT
>JAYFSB010000041.1:0-7605 GCA_040946865.1 Burkholderia sp. | reverse complement strand
TGGTTAGCTCCGCCGCCGGAGGCGAGCGGGCTGCTGCAATGTACAGCCTGATCGGGACGTGCAAGCTCAACGGCATCAATCCGCGCGCCTATCTGGAATACGTCCTGACCACATCGCGGATTACCTTATCACCCGCATCGACGAGCTGCTACCCTGGGATGTCGCGAACAAGCTGAAGTCGGCCGCCATTCCTCCGTCCACTACCTGATTGCCGACTAGATCCGACTAGATCCCGATAAATCGTGGGCGCGATCTCACGTGATCCATACGAATTCCACGTGCTCATCATCTTGCCTCACGCGCGTACGAATGGGGGACAGGCCTTGCCGAGTCGCTTACGCTTACCTTTAGACGACGACCGTCTGCGCCTCGCTTTCGCGGCTCGCGCGCACGCGGCCGATCTTCCACACTTGCTCGCCGGCGGCGCTCAGTTCGGCCACGGCAACGTCGGCGTCAGCGGCCGACACGATCACGGCCATCCCGATCCCGCAGTTGAACACGCGGTGCATTTCTGCGTCAGCCACGCCGCCGTGCTCCTGCAGCCAATGGAACAGCGGCGGTAGGGTCCAGGCGCTCTGATCGAGCTCGGCCATCAGGCTTGCGCGCAGTACGCGCGGGATGTTCTCGACCAGGCCACCGCCGGTGATGTGGGCCATGCCCTTGATCGGCAGCTTGGCCATCAGCGCGAGCAGCGGCTTCACGTAGATGCGGGTCGGCGCGATCAGCGCGTCAGCCAGCGTGCGGCTGTCGAACGGGGCGGCCAGGTCCGGATTGGCGCGCTCGATGATTTTGCGCACCAGCGAGAAGCCGTTCGAGTGGATGCCGCTCGAGGCCAGGCCGAGCACCACGTCGCCTTCGGCGATGGTGCTGCCGTCGATGATCTTACTCTTCTCCACCGCGCCGACCGCAAAACCGGCCAGGTCATATTCGCCGTCCGGGTACATGCCCGGCATTTCCGCGGTCTCGCCGCCGATCAACGCGCAGCACGACAGCTCGCAGCCCGTCGCGATGCCCTTGATGACGGTGGCCGCGGTGTCGACGTCGAGCTTGCCGCAGGCGAAGTAGTCGAGGAAGAACAGCGGCTCGGCACCCTGCACCAGGATGTCGTTGACGCTCATCGCCACCAGGTCCTGGCCGACGGTGTCGTGACGGTTCAGATGAAAGGCCAGCTTAAGCTTGGTGCCCACGCCGTCGGTGCCCGATACCAGCACCGGCTCCTGGTAGCGCTTGGGCACTTCGAACAGCGCTCCGAATCCGCCGAGCACGCCGAGCACGCCGTCGCGCAGCGTTTTCTTTGCAAAGGGCTTGATCTTGTCGATGAGGGCATCGCCCGCGTCAATGTCGACGCCCGCGTCACGGTAGGAAAGACCTTGGGCGTAGGGAGCGGATTTCGGAGAAGTCATGGGGGAATGCGAGAAGGTCGGTAAAATGCGATTCTACCCGAAGCCGGAGCCCGGCTGCATTCCCGCGCCGACCTTTCGACGGAAATCATCGTGTCCAAATCGTCCCCGTTTTCATCGCCGTTGGGCCGCAATGACAGCAGCGCGACACCACGGCCCCGATCGCTTCTCCCTGCCTGCCGCCACACGGCGCGAGCCCGACCTCAACTGCCCCGCATCGTGACCGCCACCCGTCAACTGACGCTCGACCTCGGCACCCCGCCGCCACGCACCTTCGAGAACTTCACCATCGGGGCCAACGACGAACTCGTCTCGCGGCTGCGCCAGCTCGATCTCGCGCTCGCGTCGGGCCCCGTGGCCGACCGCTCCTTCTATGTCTGGGGTGAGGCCGGCAGCGGCCGAAGCCATCTGCTGCAAGCGCTGGTCTACGACACCTCCTACGGCAACGCGCGCTACCTGACGCCGCAAAACCCGCTCGGCGCAATCGCCTTCGACCCGCGCGTCTCGCTGTACGCCGTCGACGACATCGACGCGATGAACGACACCCAGCAGATTGCCCTGTTCAACCTGTTCAACGAGGTGCGCGCCCATCCGTCCAGCGCCTTCGCCAGCGCGGGGCCGGCCGCGCCGCGCGCGCTTGACGTGCGCGAGGACCTGCGCACGCGCCTGGGCTGGGGCCTGGTGTTCCATCTCGCGCCGCTGGCCGACGTCGACAAGGCCGCGGTCTTCAAGCGCGCCGCGCGCGACCGCGGCATCGCGATCGCTCACGACTTGTCCGCCTACCTGCTCACGCACTACCGGCGCGACATGCCGAGCCTGATGGCCCTGCTCGACGCGCTCGACCGCTTCTCGCTCGAACAGAAACGCGCAGTCACGCTGCCGCTGCTGCGCACGCTGCTAGCCACGCTGGAACGCGAGGCGGGCGATTCCGGCCAGATCAAGTAGCTTCAAGTCAAAAATGCCCCTCCATGACAAATCTAGCACTCTTTGACCTCGATCACACGCTGATCCAGACCGACAGCGACCACGAATGGGGTCGCTTTATGATCAAGCTCGGTCTCGTCGACGCGGAAAGCTTCAAGCGTCAGAACGACCGTTTCTACGCCGACTACAAAGCCGGCACACTTGATATCCAAGCCTACCTGGCCGCCACGCTGGCACCGCTGGCCAAGCACCCGCGCGCGCAACTCGACGCCTGGCACGAGCAGTACATGCAGGAAGTGATGCGCCCGGCGATGCTGCCGGCCGCGCTCGAGCTGGTACGCCGGCATCGCGAGGCGGGCGACCTCTGCTGTATCGTCACGGCCACCAATTCCTTCGTCACGCGCCCGATCGCCGACGCGTTCGGCGTGGGGACCCTGATTGCCTGCGAGGTCGAGACGGTCGACGGCCACCCGGCCTCGGACCTAACCGGACGCGCCACCGGCGTACCGAGCTTCCGCGAAGGCAAGATCGCGCGCACCGAGGCCTGGCTCGCCTCGTTCGGCAAGAGCCTGACCGATTTCGAGCGCAGCTATTTCTACAGCGACTCGCACAACGACATCCCGCTGCTCGCGAAAGTCACCGACCCGGTCGCGACCAACCCTGACGACACGCTGCGCACGCATGCCCGCGAGCAGGGCTGGCGCATCCTCGATCTATTCCAACCTTCGTGATCAAGAAACTCATCCGCAAGCTGCTCGGGCAGGACGATAGCGCCGCCCGCGACGATTCCGCCCCGGCCGAGGCTGCGCTGTCCGAACGCACCGCCCCGCGCGCCCCGGCCAAGGCCGCCAGAAAAAAAGAAAAAGCGAGCGCGCAGAAGCAGGCCGTGCGCGACGCCGCGAAAGTGGCCGAACGGCGCACTGTTCCCACCATCGTGCTGGCCGCCGTGCACGGCATTGATCCTTCGCTGATCTCGCGCAACGCGGTCCGCGTGACCGACACGCTGCAGCAGGCAGGTTTCCGCGCCTTCATCGTCGGCGGCGCGGTACGCGACCTGCTGTTCGGCATTGTGCCCAAGGATTTCGACGTCGCCACCGACGCCACCCCGACCGAGGTGCAGCGCCTGTTCCGCCGCGCCCGGCTGATCGGGCGCCGCTTCCAGATCGTGCACGTGCAGTTCGGCCAGGAGCTGATCGAGGTCTCGACCTTCCGCGCGCCGGCCAAGGCACCGCCGCCGCGTCGCATAAAGCGCGACGAACTGGACCGTCGCACCCATGCGGTAGACGCCAGCGGCCTCGTGCTGCGCGACAACGTTTGGGGCGAGCAGCACGAGGACGCGGCGCGCCGCGACTTCACGATCAACGCGATGTATTACGACCCCGCGACGCAGACCGTGCTCGATTATCACGACGGTATGGCCGATATGCACGCGCGCTTGTTGCACATGATCGGCGACCCGGCCACGCGCTACCGCGAGGATCCGGTGCGCATGCTGCGCGTGGTGCGCTTCGCGGCTAAGCTCGGCTTCGACATCGAGCCGCATACGCGCGAGGCGATCAAGCCGCTGGCCGACCTGATCAACAATGTGCCGGCCGCGCGTCTGTTCGACGAGATGCTCAAGCTGCTGCTCTCAGGCCATGCGCTGGCCTGCCTGAAGCAGCTGCGCGGCGAGGGCCTGCATCACGGGCTGCTGCCGCTGCTCGACGTGGTGCTCGAACAGCCCCAGGGCGAGAAGTTCATCACACTGGCGCTGAACAACACCGATGCGCGCGTGCGTGCCGGCAAGTCGGTCTCGCCAGGCTTTCTGTTCGCGACCCTGCTCTGGCACGACATGCGCGAACGCTGGAACCAGTACGTCGCCAATGGCGAGTTCCCAGTGCCGGCCCTGCAGCGCGCGATGGACGACGCGCTGGAGATGCAGACCGAGAAGCTGGCGATCCATAAGCGCTACTCGGCCGACATGCGCGAGATCTGGGGCCTGCAGCTGCGTCTCGAGAAACGCTCGGGCCGCAGCGCGATCCGGTTGCCGGAACACCAAAGATTTAGAGCGGGGTATGATTTCCTTCTGCTGCGCTGCGAGTCCGGCGAACTGGACGAATCGGTGGCGCAGTGGTGGACGGATTTCATCGACGGCGATGCCGCGGCACGCGAGGCGCTGCTCACCCATGTCGCGCCGCGCGACATGGGTGCCGGGGTCGCGGGTCCCCGCAAGCGCCGCCGCGGCGCGCGCAATCGCCGGCCGGAAGACGGCGACACTGGGCAGCTGCCGCCGGCCGAAGCGCCGGATGCGGACGACTGAGCCGTCGGAGAACGCAGGAAGTGGATGCCATGACGCTTGCTTATCTCGGCCTCGGCGCGAATCTCGGCGATACGCGCCAGACATTGAAGGATGCGGTGGTCTGCCTCGCGCAGCAATGCGCGGTCACCGTGCTTGGCAAATCGAGCCTGTACCGGACGGTACCGATTGACGCCGGCGGTGACTACTACTACAACTGCGCGGTCAAGATCGAAACGCGTCTGGCGGCACGCGAATTGCTCAAGCTATGCCAGCAAATCGAGCACCACTTCGGCCGCGAGCGGCCGTTCCACAACGCGCCGCGCACGCTCGACATCGACATCCTGCTATATGGCAAGCACACCATTGACGAACCCGACCTGGTGGTGCCGCATCCGCGCCTGACCGGGCGCGCCTTCGTGCTGGTGCCACTGGTCGAACTCGACCCGGCGCTGGCGATCCCGATCCACGGCCACGCGCAGGTCTTCCTGACCGCGGTGGCCGACCAGCATATTGAGAAGGTGCAGGCCTGTCAGTGCCTGATGGCAATTAAGACCGCGAACGACAAAAACTGCTGCTGATGAATGCGACACCGCTGACCGTCACGCCGCCCGCCCCACGCCCGCCGCATCGCCACATCGCGATCGAGGGACAGATCGTCGTGGGCAAGATCTCGCTGGCGGCACTGATCGCTGAACGCTGGGCGATGCGTCCCCTGCTTGAGCGGCCGCAGAACAATCTCTTTCTGGAACGCTTCTACCGCGAGGGTGCGCCATGCGCTCTCCGCGCAGCTATCGTTCGCGTTGCAGCGCGTGCAGCAGGCGCAGGAACTGGCGGCAGGCTTGGCGATCGTGGCCGACTTCATGCCGCAAAAGAACGAGATCTTCGCACGCCTGACGCTGGGCGACGACGAATGGCAGCTCTACCGCGCGCTGGCCCAGCGCGTCGACGTGCCGACACCGGCACCGGACCTGCTGGGTCTCTACCTGCAGGCCAGCCTCGAGGGGCTCTACGCGCGCATCCAGAAGCGCGGCATCGCGATGGAGCTGCAGATCGGCGACGCCTACAACGAATTCTTCTATCACTACGACCGCACGCCGGTCCTCATCGTCGCCGCGGAACACCTGAATCCGCTCGACTCGCCGGACGACCTTGCACTGCTGATGACGCGCATCGAGACCATGCGTGGCTGCAAGGAGTCCTTCGTCAAGGGCGGTGCCGACCGCTGAACAGCGTAATCGCGCCACCTGTTGTCTTTCCTCACGAATCGGAGCTCCCCATGACCTATCTCCAGGAATCGAGCCGCACGTCCATCACTGTGCCCAAGCTGCAGCAGATGCGTGCGGCCGGCGAGAAGATCGCGATGCTGACCTGCTACGACGCGAGCTTCGCTTCGCTGCTCGATCGTGCCGGCGTCGACGCGCTGCTGATTGGTGATTCGCTCGGTAACGTGTTGCAAGGCCAGACCACCACCCTGCCCGTCACGCTCGACGAGATTGCCTATCACACGGCCTGCGTGGCGCGCGCCCAGCCGCGCGCGCTGATCGTCGCTGACCTGCCGTTCGGCACCTACGGCACGCCCAAGCAGGCCTTCGAGAGCTCGGTCAAGCTGATGCGCGCTGGCGCGCAGATGGTCAAGCTCGAGGGCGGCGAATGGTTGGCCGAGACGGTGCGCTTCCTGATCGAGCGCGCGGTGCCGGTCTGTCCGCACCTTGGGTTCATGCCGCAATCGGTACATGCCTTCGGCGGCTTCAAGGTGCAAGGCAAGACCGAAGCCGGCACCGCCCAGCTGCTGCGCGATGCAAAAGCGCTGGAGCAGGCCAGCGCGCAGCTGATGGTGCTCGAGGCAGTGCCGACCCTGGTGGCCTCGGAGCTGACCGAGCTCGTCAGCACGCCGACTATCGGCATCGGTGCCGGTCTCAACTGCTCGGGCCAGGTGCTGGTGCTGCACGACATGCTCGGCATCTTCCCCGGCAAGCGCCCGCGCTTCGTGAAGGATTTTATGCACGGCCAGCCAAGCATCCTGGCGGCCGTCGAGGCCTATGTGCGTGCCGTCAAGGACGGCAGCTTTCCGGGGCCAGAGCACTCGTTCTGAGCCGGCCGGCCAGGCGGCGATAAAAAAGCGCGGCTCCCTCGAAAGGTGCCGCGTTTTTTTGTTGGCCGATCAGTAAGCGACTTGGCATGACCGTCGTAGACACCAGCAAAGATCGACGTCAAAGTGGTGTCCATCATTTTCGAAGTGATGGACACCACTTTGTTAGACACAGAGAAGCCGGGTAATCGCAAAAGACGCCCGAACCATAGTCCTGAGTTCCGGCGTCGCATAGCAATTGCCGCGTGCGAGCCAGGTGTTTCAGTCGCCAAACTGGCCGCGAGTATAGTCTGAATACGAATCTGGCGTTCACCTGGCGGCACCGGTCTCGTGCCGAGCAAAGGGCGTCAGAGGCAACGCTGCTGCCAGTGACGGTCGTGAGCGATATGAGGCCGGCGGTCATCACAGCGCCACCAATCAAACCGGAGATCGCGAAACCGGCCGTACCCGTTGGCACGATTGAAGTCCATATCGGACGAGCGGCGGGTGTCACCGATATGCGTTTCGGATTCCAGGGACTGGCTGCGAAAGTACAGACAGCGCTCGAAGAAAATCCGCTGGGTGGGCGCACCGCGGCGATCTCGTCAAGATGCCGTGGGCCACTGATGGTGGGCTCTGGCTGCTTGCAAAGCGATTGGAGCAAGGTCGATTTATCTGGGCACAGGCCGACGGTGGCAAAATCTATCTGACGAGCGCTCAGTTGTCGATGTTGCTCGAAGGCATCGATTGGCGACAGCCTCGGCGCACCGTCACGCTGGCGATGTTTGGCGATGTTGTAACCCGCGTGCAAGGCTTATAAACATGCGACCCATGTCCGATCATGCGCCACTTCCTGAGACCGTTGCCGAGCTCCATGCCCTGGTGCTCGAGCAGCAGGCATCGGTCGAAGAACAACAAGCCTCACTCGAGAAAAT
>JAYFSB010000040.1:0-8940 GCA_040946865.1 Burkholderia sp. | reverse complement strand
CAAAGCATTCGCCACCCGCGGCCAGACACCCTGGCTTCGCCAGCGCGAGAAACGGATATATACCGTATGCCATCGGCGCGAATTCTGCGGGAAGATCGCGCCCTGGACTGCCGATTCGGGCAATCCACAGCACCGCTTCGAGGAACCAGCGATGGTTGGATGCCGTTCGGCCACGGTCGCCTATCCTTGCCTGGCAGGATAGCTTGGACTTTGTTCCATATTTCGTCGCTCAGTAACGTTTGTACCATACTGTCTCGTTGCGCAAAAGACAAAATGTAAACAGACCCTAGTGGATCGGCTGGGGCGTGCGCTGGCGTTGTTCATGATTGTGGTGTGGCGCATTGCGTATCTGATGCGGCTCGGTCGAACCTGCCCGGATCTCGAGGTAGCATTGTTCTTCGACCCAGACGAGATCCATGGTGCGCACCTGCTGATGAACCAACGAAGGCCGCCGCACCCGCCAAGGTTGAACGATATGGTTCGACTGGTGGCCCAGTACGGTGTCTTTCTTGCCCACAAAGGCGATGGAGAACCCGGCGCGAAGACGATCTGGTAAGGCTTTTGCAGCACGTCATGACAGCGGCCGAAATGTTACGGACCCTGCGTAGCGAGGCCGTTTGATGCAAGATGTGTATAACGAGGTGGCATAGACCAGTTCCGTTTAGTCAAAGAAAAAGTGCGCTCTTGAAAAATGAGTGGGTTACGAGGCCTACAGATTGACCTTCGAGAAGTCGAGCTTGTCGGCGATCAGAAACAGCACGGTGCGCATGGTCGTGAGATTGGTGTATCCGCGCGTCTTTCGCTTGGCGGCCTGGAAGAGTCCGTTGATGGTTTCCATGGAGCCGTTGGTCTGACGCGTCTGGGTTCAGGCGACGATGCCGTCGAAATGACTGCAGATCATGCGGGCGACGTCCTGCATCGGATCGGCCTTCGAGCGCATGACGTTCGCGCACCAATTTCGCTGACGACGTTGACCTGCTTGCGATCGAGAATCTCCCGAAGTTGCTCGCGATAGCGCCACGCGCGGGTGGTCCGACTTGGTCGTGACGTTCACGATCAGTGCATCGAGATTGGCGCGTTGCGCAGCGGTCAGCCGGTCGCGATCCTTCAGCAGCGACCATCGCAATCCCTTGAGTTCCGGATCGGTTCGCTGCTCGATTCGCCGCATTAGGTCCACAGCTTTCGACGCATGAGCGACGACGTAGAACTTGTCGAAGGTGATGCGAGCATTCGGCAGGTTCGTCTCGACACCTTTGATGAATGCTGGCGACATGTCAATGCTGACTGACGTGATTTGCTCGGGCTCTCCCCCATGCTCGCGCAGGCGCGCGACGAACGCTTCGATCGTCGCAGCATTCCTTGCCTTCGATCACGAACACGACTTTGCGTTCGCGCGCATCAGCCACGAGCGTTAGGTAGTTGTGTCCGCGCTGGTAGGATGTTTCGTCGACGGTAATGCTCGTCATGTTGGACAGGTCGATCTCGGCGAACGCGAGTTCGACATAGCGTTTGCAAATGTCGTTCACCGATGCCAGGACTCGCCGACGGTACGGGCGATTGCGGTGAACGACATCTGCTGGGCGAGCATCAGTACCATTGCCTTGAACAGCAGCGTGAAGCTCCTTGAGCTTTGCCGGCCCACTCGGGCTCGACGAGCGCCACGCGACCGTCAGGCAGCTTGATGCGAAGCGTGCGCACTTCGAGAAAGCAGTCGTACGGGAAGAAGTTCAAGTGCCGGCAACGAAATCGATGCCGTTCACGAACCACGGATCGCTGATACCCAAAGCTGTCTTGAACAACTTGCTACGCATGACTACCGTCGCTCACGTGCAAATCGTGCAATTTAATACCCACTCGAAATTCAACAGAGGCGAAAAAGGGAATATATGTCTTCTTACAAGGACCTTCTCGTACAGCGGGAAAAGCTGGAGAAGCAAATCGAGGAAGCCAAGGCGAGTGAATATGCCGCGGTCCTCAACGAGGTGAAACAGAAGATCTCCGATTACGGTTTCTCGCTGGCCGAGCTAGGTCTGAAAGGTGCCAAGGCGGCCAAGGCCGGTCGCGCACGCGCCGGTGTGGCAGCGAAGTATCGCGATCCCGAGTCGGGTGCCACCTGGTCGGGTCGCGGCAAGCCGCCGCGCTGGATCGCCGGCAAGAATCGCGAGCAATTCGCAATTTGAATCTCGAAGGCGGGGGTGGTTTCAAGGTTGAAGTGCAACAGAAGCCTGTTGCGCCTGAAGGGAATCCACCCAAGGCAACGATTTCATGATGATTCTGACGAACATCGAACAATTCTGGCATGAACAGTTAGCCGGACACGTCCAGCCCAAGCTCTTGCGCGGGTGGGCGTTCATCTGCCAGGCGATGTCGTCAATTTCGGCCTAGGAGAACACGGCCAGATCCGTACCCTTGGGCATGTACTGGCGCAGCAGCCCGTTGGTGTTTTCGTTGCGCCCGTTGCTGCCAAGGGCTATGAGGATCAGCGAAGTAGACCTTGATGTCGGTGGTCTCGCAGAGCTGCTCATGCCTGGCCATTTTCCGTCCTGATCATAGGTCATGGAAAGACGGCACTGGGCGTCGATGCGGTTCAGGATCATGCCGAACGAAGTGACGGCGGCGTCGGCAGTGGCGTTCTTCATCTTGCTCAGGGTGACGTGCAGCGAGGTACGCTCGACCAGCGTCGCGACCGAAGACACATTACGCGCGCCCTTGATCAGGCCGCCTTCCCAGTGCCCGGCCACGATCCGCTCGTCCGATTTCAGCCGGACGCATCGTGGATGCGGCCCCGGGCGGTCTTCGCCCCGCTGCCCGGGGCCGTCGGCGGTTGCGTACCTGTCGCAGACAGGCGATCAGTTCCGCTCGCAATTGGTCGCGCGGCAGGGCGTACAACGCGGTGTAGATGGTTTTCTGACTGGCCAGCAGGGTCGGCTCATCGGGGATCATGTTTCGCAGTATGCTTCCAATCTGTTCGGTAGAGTGCCGCTCACGCAGCAACCGCTCGACCGTCGCCCACAGCGGCCCCTGTGGGTCCAGGCGGGCGGGATTGTTGCGCCGGGCCTGCCAGGCAACTGGCACGCTGCTGGGTGAGCGGCGCACGATAGCTCTCAACGAGTAACGGAGGAGTTATTGTCGAAAGTGATGTACGGCGGGTAGACGGAATGTTGAGAAGGCGGTGGCGGTTTAGCTGAGAATGTTGTGTGTCAAAAGCACAACCAGCGAACCGGGCGGTAGCCGGAACCGGCCACCATGAAAAAGTGGCTCTCTTGAAAGTTGAGTGGGTTACGAGGCATGTGGTTTTATCTTCGAAAAGTCGAGCTTGCCGGCGATCAGAAACAGCACGTTGCACATGCTGGCGTGCGGACTGGAAGTAATGGGTTACGCCAGTCACTGCTGTACGAACGGAGGCTGTGCCCGCATCGCAAGAAGGTCTGCTTCAGCTGCAAGAGCCGGTTCTGCCCGACGTGCGGGAAGAAGGCAACCGACCAGTGGAGCGTATTTTGGTTGAACCGCTCGTTACTGAAGTTGTCGAGCCGGCTGGGCGACCGGGGTCGTGAAAGGCGCGGCGTAAAGGTGTATTGCTCGGCATTTTACGGCGCTGCACACGTTCGGACGCGACTTGCAATGGAATGCATGTTCATCTGAGCGTGACGTGTGGCGGGGTGACAGCCGATGGCAAGCAGTGGAAGCCGCTGTATTTCGTGAAGACGCAGATCATGCCGATGTGGCGCTATGCGATCGTTGACCTGCTGCGCCAGTCATACGAGCAACTGATTTTGTCAGAAGGATCTGAAGGCGCAGTGTCCGACGCAGATGGACTAGAGCTGCTGGCTGGATCGTCACTACAGTAGTAGGCACGTGGATTGTGCATTTTGCAAAACCTTCGAACAGTCACGTGCGCAACGTCAACTATCTGGGCCGGTACATCAAACGACCGACGCTGTCGCAGTCGCGGCTTATGCACTGCGACGGCAAGACGGTGGTGTTTGTGAAATCTGAATCATCGGGACGGACGGCACCAGGTAGCGGAGTTTGAGACCCAGAAGGGCATCAGTCGTTTTTGGCCTATGTTGAATTTCGAGTGGATGGTAAATTGCCCGATTTGTACATGAGCGACGTTAGTCATGCATAGCAAGTTGTTCGAGACGGCTTTGGGTATCAGCGATCCGTGGTTCGTGAACGGCATCGATTTCGACGCGGCTGTGAAGCTGTTGACGGTCAACATCGATTTCGTTGCTGGCAGTCGCTTCCCGCATCCAGAAATGCGCCGGCGGCTATCCCGTGCAGGACACCGTTGTCAAGCGCTACTGGCACTTGAACTTCTTCCAGCACGACTGTTTTCTCGAAGTGCGCACGCCTTGCATCAAGCTGCCTGACAGCCGCGTGGCGCTCGTCGAGCCCGAGTGGGCGGGGCAAGCTCATGGGCTTCACGCTGCTGTTCGAGGCCATGGTGCTGATGCTCGCCCAGCAAGATGTCGTCCACCGCAGTCGCCCGTACCGTCGGCGAATCCTGGTATCGGGTGAACGCCATTTGCAAACGCTATGTCGAACTCGCGCTCGCCGAGATCGACCTGTCCGACATGACGAGCATTGCCGTCGACGAAACGTCTTGCCAGCGCGGACATTCGGCAAGGTCCCCGTGTCAGAATAGTTGTCGCCCGAATAGGATCTGGAAATCCGGGAGCGCAATGAGGATGAGAAGTGGCAAAGTACGGACAGGCATTCAAGGACAAGGTGGTTGCAAGGTTGCTGCCACCGGAGAGCGTGTCGGTTAAAGATGTCGCGCAGGAAACACGCGTGAACGTGGGGACGCTGCATCGCGACTGGACGCCGTGTGCTCACCACTGCCGCGCTGGACGAGGCATCGCGCAGCGCATGGTGCCGCGAGAATGGCGTGTATCCGTAGGAGCTTGTTGCCTGGCGGGACGTAGCCACCCAGGCGGTGGCCGACCCGCAGTACGTGCGTGCCACGCGGTCATCAGTCAGCTTGACGACGGTGTCGTGAAACGATGGTCGCCAACGATCTCCGGATGCGGGAAGCGGCTGCCGGCAACAAAATCGATGTTGACCGTCAACCGCCTCGCAGCCGCGTTGAAATCGATGTCGTTCACGAACCACTGATACCCAAAGCCATCTCGAACAACTTGCTATGCATGACTACCGTCGCCCACGTGCAAATCGGGCAATTTATCATCCACTCGAAATTTAACAGAAGCTGGGTGTTCAGCGGATCGCGATGATGGCGCGCACACTGGGAGATCGAGAATCAACTCTACTGGGCGCTTGACGTATCGTGGGGCGAAGATGCCAAGCAGACACGCAACAAAGCCGCAGCCCAAAATCTCGCGGGCGTGCGCAAGTTCACGCCGAACCTGGCGCGCATGGAGCAATAGCGGTGACCGAAGAGAGTCAGCCTGAAGAACATCCGTAACCTCGCCGCGTGGGACATCGATGAGCGTCAGTCCATTCTCTGCCTTGCCTGAAAAGGGCCTTTATACGGCAAGCCCTAAGATTTGAGGCTGCACTTTCACTTTTCCCGCCCGCCGCACCGTAATCTGACGATTGCTGACGTTTCTCCGGCAGAAGCGTCGGTTCCGAGGCGATTTCGTGACATGCAGGCGCGGTGTTACCCATGGAGTTTCGATGAGTATTGAACGGGCCACTGTCGACGCCGCGCTCGCGGCGCTCGTCGATCCCAACACCGGCCGCCCCTACGCCGCCAACAAGGGCATTCGCGAGATTTCGATCGACGGCGGCACAGTTTCCGTCAGCGTGGTGCTCGGTTACCCGGCGCTGAGCCAGCACGAGGACGTGCGCCAGCGCGTGGCCACCGCGCTGGCGCAGGTGCCGGGCATGCGCGCCGCGCGCGTGGCGGTCAGCCAGGATATCGTCGCCCATGCCGTACAGCGCGGCGTGAAGCTACTGCCGAACGTGAAGAACATTGTGGCGGTGGCCTCGGGCAAGGGCGGCGTGGGCAAGAGTACCACCGCCGTCAACCTGGCGCTGGCGCTGTCCCAGGAAGACGCCTCGGTCGGCATCCTCGACGCCGACATCTACGGCCCCTCGCTGCCGACCATGCTCGGCGTGCACGGCCGCCCCGAGTCGCCCGATGACAAGTCCATGAACCCGCTGGTGGGCCACGGCCTGCAGGCCAATTCGATCGGCTTCCTGATCGACGAAGACAATCCGATGGTCTGGCGTGGGCCGATGGCGACCTCGGCACTGGAACAGTTGCTGCGAAAGACCAACTGGCAGGACCTCGACTACCTGATTGTCGACATGCCGCCGAGCACCGGCGACATCCAGCTCACGCTGGCGCAGCGCGTGCCGGTGACGGGCGCGGTGATAGTCACCACGCCGCAGGACATCGCCCTGCTCGACGCCAAGAAGGGCCTCAAGATGTTCGAGAAAGTAGGCATCCCGATCCTCGGCATCGTCGAGAACATGAGCATCCATGTCTGCTCGAACTGCGGGCACGAGGAGCATGTGTTCGGCGCGGGCGGCGCGGCGCGCATGGCGGCCAACTACGGCGTCTCGGTGCTGGGCAGCTTGCCGCTTGACATCGCGATCCGCGAGCAGGCCGACAGCGGCGTGCCGACCGTGGCCGCCGCGCCTGATTCCGCGGTGGCGGCGCGTTATCGCGAGATCGCACGTCAGGTGGCGATCGCGATCGCGGAGCACGCCAAGGACATGAGCGCAAAATTCCCATCGATCGTGGTTCAAAATACGTAAAACTAAGCGCACGGCGATGTTTCACGCGGGGTAGTCGGGGTATGATGACGACTTTTCCCCTGGTCCCCCTTTTTTTGTACGGCCATCGCTGCTGCCTATCCGGCATACGCGCCGGCGTGAGGATCGCATGAAACAACGATTCGACGGGACAGCTGGCACCACCGCGCTCGCCGTCCTGGCCGCGACGGTCCTGCTCAGTGGCTGCACCTCCTTCGCGTCGACCCACGAGAAGCGCACCGACGCAATGCTGCAGCCGACTGTCGGCAGCCAGGCGCGCGGCGCGGTGAGCTTCGTCGAGCGCCCCGACGGAGTGCAGGTCACCTACAACATCGTCGGCCTGCCGACCAACAGCGACCACGCGCTGCAGATCCATGAACGCGGCGACTGCAATGCCGTGGACGGCTCCAGCGCCGGCCCGGTGTTCGCGCCGGCCGCCGATCGGTTGCGCGCCGGCGCGCGCGTGGCGGGTGACCTCGGCAACCTCCATGCCGATTCCACCGGCGTGGCAGCCGGCTTCATCGTGGCACCCGACGTCGCGCTCGACGGCGTGCGCTCGGTGCTCAACCGCTCGGTCCTGATCCATCGCGACGCCAGCGACCCGGCCTTCTCCCAGCAGAGCGTGGGGCCCGGCCTCGCCTGCGGCGTGATGCACCAATAAGGTGCCGCCGCGCGGCGGCTGCAATCGCGTAAAATTTGCCTTTCCCTGCCGCCGGGCTCGCTCGGCGGCGCGACCCCGATCTGTAGCCTTATCTGGTGCCTTTTTATGAGCATCAAGTCCGACAAGTGGATCCGGCGCATGGCCGAGCAACACAAGATGATCGAGCCCTTCGTGCCTGACCAGGTCCGCGTGTCCGAGGACGGTCGCAGGATTGTCAGCTATGGCACCTCGAGCTACGGCTACGACATCCGCTGCGCCGACGAATTCAAGATCTTCACCAACATCAACTCGACCATCGTCGATCCCAAGAACTTCGACGAAGGCTCTTTCGTCGACTTCAAGGGCGATGTCTGCATCATCCCGCCGAACTCGTTCGCGCTCGCGCGCACTGTCGAGTACCTCAGGATCCCGCGCATCGTGCTGACGGTCTGCCTAGGCAAGTCCACCTACGCGCGCTGCGGCATCATCGTCAACGTGACGCCCTTCGAACCTGAATGGGAAGGCTACGTGACGCTCGAGTTCTCGAACACTACGCCGCTGCCGGCCAAAATCTACGCGAACGAGGGCGTCGCGCAGGTGCTGTTCTTCGAGAGCGATGAGGTCTGCGACATGTCCTATGCCGATCGCGGCGGCAAGTACCAGGGCCAGCGTGGTGTCACGCTGCCGCAAACCTGATCTGGTTTTTACCCGCTACGCCAACCAGTGACCGGGTGACCGCTGTGCTTCGTGCGCCGCGACCGTTTTTTGGCTTTCTTGAAAAATGAGTGGGTTAGGCGACATGTGGGTTGATCTTCGAGAAGTTGAGCTTGCCAGCGATCAGAAACAGCACGGTGCACATGGTCGTGAGGTTGGTGTATGTGTATCCGCGCGCTTTTTGCTTGGCGGCTTGGAAGAGTCCGCCGTTGATGGCTTCCAGGCAGGCGTTGGTCTGACGCGTCTGGGTTCAGGCGACGATGCCGGCGAAATGACTGCGGATCATGCGGGCGACGTCCTTCATTGAATCGACCTGCGAGCGCATGATGTTCGTGCACCACTGCTCGAGCATTTCACTGGCGACGTTGATCTGCTTGCGGTCGAGAATCTTGCCGAAGTTGCTCGCGATAGCGCCACGCGCGGGCGGTCTGCTTGGTTGTGACGTCACGGTCAAGGCATCGAGATCGGCGCGTTGCGCGGCGGTCAGCCGGTCGCGATCCTTCAGCAGCGACCATCGCAATCCATTGAATTCCGGATCGGTTCGCTGCTCGATTCGCCGTATTGGGTCCACGGCTTTCGACGCATGAATGACGACGTGAAACTTGTCGAAGGTGATGCGAGCATTCGGCACAGGTTCGTCTCGACGCCTTTGATGAACGCGGGCGACATGTCAATGCTGACCGACGTGATCTGCTCGGGCTTTCTCCCATGCTCGCGCAGGCTCGCGACGAGAACGCTGCGATCGTCGCAGCATCCTTGCCTTCAGTCACGAACGCGAACTTTGTTCGAGCGCATCAGCCACGAGCGTCAGGTAGTTGTGTCCACGCTGGTAGGACGTTTCGTCGACGGCAATGCTCGTC
>JAYFSB010000039.1:0-8961 GCA_040946865.1 Burkholderia sp. | reverse complement strand
GCGTCGGAATTTGAGTATCGTTGTCGCATCCGGCACCGCTTCACGGCCCAAGTCGATGCCCATGAAGTGGCGCAGGCTAGTGCTGTCGTACAGCGCTTCCTCGCAGGCAAGGTCGGCAAGGTCGGCCAGATTGAACCCGTGCTGAATGAAATGAATCCACAGCATGCGCGCCAGGCCAATCGGCGAGCGGCCGTTGCCACGTTTCGTGGTAGTACGGCTCGATCAGCGCACACAATGCCGCCCACGGCACGATCCGCTCCATAGCATTCAGCAACGCATCGCGCCGCGTACGTTTGCGCTTCGTCTCGAAGACTGCACCTTCGTCAGCCGCCACCGCCAGCGTTTGCTGTTTCATTCTCGTTTGCCTTGCTCGGGTCATATCCACCTATCTATAACGGCTGGACCACGGGAACGATAGACTTGATCAGCATTGCCTTAATGCGGTTGAAGAACCGTTCGACCAGGTTGCGTGTACGGCAGAACACACGGTTGTAGCGGCGTTTTGTCTGGCGATTCGAACGCGGGGGAATCACGACCTTTGCGCGGCAGGCTCGAATTCATTGCACGAAGTGGTCAGCATCGTAGCCCCTGTCTGCGATAACCGCTCCGGTGCGCAGATGCTCGACCAGTTGCGCCGCGCACGCGACGTCGGCGACCTGTCCTTCAGTGACGATCAGTCGCAACGGGCCACTCTTCGAATCTACCACCAAATGCAGTTTGGTGCTCAGTCCGCCTCGGGAACGTCCGAGCGCTTGTGGCACACTTTTTTAAGGCCCCGGCACGAATGCTGGGGCGCTCGCACGATCGTCGAATCGATAAGGATGTGCTCGATTTCCGTCTCGCCTGCCAAAGCATTCGCTACCCGCGGCCAGACACTCTGGCTTCGCCAGCGCGAGAAACGGATATATACCGTATGCCATCGGCCAAATTCCGCGGGAAGATCGCGCCATGGACTGCCGGTTCGGGCAATCCACCGCACCGCTTCGAGGAACCAGCGATTGTTGGATGCCGTTCGGCCACGGTCGCCTATCCTTGCCCGGCAGGATAGCTTGGACTTTGTTCCATACTTCGTCGCTCAGTAACGTTCGTACCATACTGTCTCGTTACGCAAAAGACAGGCTATAAACACATTTTTCAAATGTAAACAGATCCTAGAATCCGAAACGCATATCGGTGACGCCCGCCGCAAGCCAGATACCGCAAGCCAGATACGTGTACCGGTAAGCAAAGAGATCATGATCTCAGGTTTTGCAATACGGTTCGCAGCATATCGGGGTCAACAACGTCATCGACGTTGACCACCGCTCGTCCGATCCGGACTTCAATCGTGCCAACGGGTACGGCCGGTTTCGCGATCTCCGGTTTGATTGGTGGCGCTGCGATGACCTCCGGCCTCATATCGCTCACGACTGTCACTGGCAGCAGCGTTGCCTCTGACGCCATTTGCTCGGCACGATACCGGTGCCGCCAGGTGAACGCCAAATTCGCATTCGGACCATTAGCTGCTCGAGGCGAGCCGTGCCGATCTGGCTCGTACGCCGTTCGTCGGTGAAGGGGCACGTAAAGTATGGGCGCACCTGCGCATCCAGGACGACATCCGCGCGTCCCGAGCCCGTGTCTCGTCGCTGATGCGCGAACACGGCTTGCTTTCGCCCCACCGGCGACCGCAGAAACCGCCCAACGCTCATAATGGTCGAATTACGACTGATCGATCTAATGAGATCTGGGGCACCGGTGGTGCCAAGGTTCAAACCATCGATGAGGGCTTGATCTGGATCTTCGCTGCGGTCGATCATTGCGACACAGCGTGCCTGGGGGCATCCACGTCACCAAGGTGGAAGACCGCTTTTTGCCACACTGGAGCCAATCAGCCAAGGGGTGTACGAGCAGTTCGGATCGGTCGAAGCCGACGCCGGCCGCGGACTGCCCCTGCGAATCGATCACGGCTCGCAGTACACGTCGGACGACTTCCGCGCCTAGATCAAGTTCTGGGTGATTACGCCAAGCTACGCCTTCGTTGTCGAGCCGCAGACCAACGGCGTCGCCGAGCGTTTCAATTGGACCATGAAGAAGCAGGCTATCCACGGACGTCTGTTCAAAAACGTTGAAGAAGTTCGTGCTGCTGCCGTCGCGTGTCAAGGATCGATACAATCACGAATGGTGTCTCGGAAAACTGGGCTTCAAGTCCCCCTCGGGGCTCGTCAGGCAGCGCTCTTGTCACTTGCTACCTGATCGCAAAATCGTGTCTAAATAACCGGATCCGGTACACGTTGAAGAACTCAACAACAAGATCCGCATTATCCAGCGACGAGCTTATGGACTGTGTAACGAAGAGTATCTACGCCTGAAGATCTTCACGTGCATGCTGCCCAAGATCGGCGGTTTCAAGGTTGAAGTGCAACAGAAGCCGGTTGCGCCCAAATGGCATTCCCCAAGGCAACGATTTCATGATGATGCTGACGAACATCGAACGATTCGGGCATGAACAGTTGGCCGAACACGTCCAGTCCAAACTCTTGCGCGGGTGGGCGTTCATCTACCAGGGGATGTCGTCAAGCTTGGCCTGGAGAACACGGCCAGCTCCGTACCCTTGGGCATGTACTGGCGCAGCAGCCCGTTGGTGTTCTCGTTGCGCCCGCGCTTGCAAAAGGGCTATGCGGACCACAGCGAAGTAGACCTTGATGCCGGTGGTCTCGCAGAGCTGCTCATGCCTGGCCATCTCCCATCCCTGATCATAGGTCAGGGAAAGACGGCACTGGGCGTCGATGCGGTTCAGCATCATGCCAAACGAAGTGACGGCGGCGTCGGCAGTGGCGTTTTCCATCTTGCCCAGGGTAACGAACAGCGAGGTGCGCTCGACCAGCGTCGCGACCGAAGACGCATTATGTGCGCCCTTGATCAGATCGCTTTCCCAGTGCCCGGGCACGATCCGCTCGTCGATCTCAGCTGGACGATCGTGGATGCTGATCCTGTTCGGGATGCTGCCACGGCGGTCTTCGCCCCGCGCCCGGGGCTGTCGGCGCTTGCGGGCCTGTCGCAGATAGGCGATCAGTTCCGCTCGCAATTGGCCGCGTGGCAGGGCGTACAACGCGGTCTAGATGGTTTCGTGACTGACCAGCAGGGCCGGCTCATCGGGGTTCATGTTTCTGTTTCGCAGTATGCCCGCGATCTGTTCGGGAGAGTGCTGCCTTCCACGCAGCAACCGCTCGACCGTCGCCCACAGCGGCCCCTGCGGGGGTCCAGTCGGGCGGGATTGTTGCGCAGGGCCTGCCACAAATCAATTGGCGCGCTGCGGGGCGAGCGGCGCACGATAGCCACCAGCGAGCAACGAACGGCCCGGTCCCTTCTTCGCGGCTAATCAAACTCGGCGCGCAATGCAAGCTGCAGGCAATTGCCTGCAGCTTGCATCCCTGCTCAAGGCTCAGCTGGATCATCGTGCGCTCTTCACAACTCAGGTGTTTGTAGGTTCCCATCGCAACACAATACCTCTCGGTATGTGTTGCACTTCAGATTTGAGGCCGCCCCGCTTAATCGCGGCATGTGGTGCCTGGGAAAACCAAGCGGCTTAGTTTAGGAGAGTATGAAGACCTTGTAAATCATAAACTTCGAGGTCCTTCAGGTAGCGCAGGCCTTCCACCGCCGCACGCGCACCCGACATGGTGGTGTAATAGGTGACCTTCTGCGCCTGCGCGCTTATGCGGATAGAACGCGAGTCGGCGATCGCCGCGCGCGTCTCGTCGACGGTGGTGAACACCAGCGCGATCTCGCCGTTCTTGATCATGTCGACAATGTGCGGACGGCCGTCCTTCACCTTGTTGACCACCTTCACCGGCAAGCCGGCCGCCTCGATCGCGGCAGCCGTTCCTCGCGTGGCGACGATCGGGTAGCCGAGGTCGTGCAGCATGCGCGCGACTTCGACCGCCTTCAGCTTGTCGGCATCCATCACCGTCAGCAGCACCGTGCCCGACTCCGGCAGGCGTGAGCCAGCCGCGAGTTGCGACTTGAACAATGCTTCGCCGAAGGTGCGGCCCACGCCCATCACTTCGCCGGTCGAACGCATTTCCGGTCCGAGCACCGGATCGACGGTAGGGAACTTGACGAACGGGAACACCGCTTCCTTGACGCTGAAGTAAGGCGGCTCGACTTCCTTGGTCACGCCCTGGTCGGCCAGCTTCTGGCCGACCAGGGCGCGCGCGGCGATCTTCGCCAGTGGCAGGCTGGTGGCCTTCGATACATAGGGAACAGTACGCGAGGCGCGCGGGTTCACTTCCAGCACGTAGATGATGTCCTGCTGCGAGCCATCGGCCTGCGGTACCTGCTGGATCGCGAACTGCACGTTCATCAGGCCGACCACGTTGAGAGCCTTGGCCATCGCCGCGGTCTGGCGCTTCAGCTCGAGCACGGTTTCCTTGGCCAATGAGTACGGCGGCAGCGAGCAGGCCGAGTCGCCCGAGTGGACGCCCGCCTGTTCGATATGTTCCATCACGCCGCCGATGCACACGGCCTCGCCGTCACAGATGCAGTCCACGTCGCATTCGATCGCGGCGTTGAGGAAGCGGTCGAGCAGCACCGGCGAATCGTTCGAGACTTTCACGGCCTCGCGCATGTAGCGCTCAAGGTCGCGCGGCTCATGGACGATTTCCATGGCGCGGCCGCCCAGAACGTAGGACGGGCGCACCACCAGCGGGTAGCCAATCTCGGCGGCCAGAACCAGCGCCTCGTCCTCGGCACGCGCGGTGCGGTTCGGCGGCTGGCGCAGGCCCAGCTCCTGCAACAGCTTCTGGAAGCGCTCGCGGTCCTCGGCGACATCGATCATGTCCGGCGAAGTGCCAAGGATCGGCACGCCCGCGGCTTCCAGGTCGAGCGCCAGCTTCAGCGGCGTCTGGCCGCCGTACTGGACGATCACGCCGACCGGCTTTTCCTTGTCGACCACTTCCAGCACATCCTCGAGCGTGAGCGGCTCGAAGTAGAGACGATCGGACGTGTCGTAGTCGGTCGAGACCGTTGCCGGGTTGCAGTTGACCATGATGGTCTCATATCCGTCCTCGCGCATCGCCAGTGCCGCGTGCACGCAGCAGTAGTCGAACTCGATGCCCTGGCCGATCCGGTTCGGGCCGCCGCCCAGCACCATAATATTCTTGTTGCCGGTTGGCTGCGCCTCGCACTCTTCCTCATAGGTCGAGTACATGTAGGCGGTCTTGGTGGCGAACTCGGCCGCGCAGGTATCGACTCGTTTGTAGACCGGGCGCACATTCAGCTCCAGGCGGCGCGCGCGCACCTCGGCGGGGCGCGCGGCCAACAGCTTGGCCAGGCGGCGATCTGAGAAGCCGCTTTGCTTCAGGAAGTAGAGCTCGTCTTTCGACAGGCTTGCGAGCGTGCAACCGCCGAGCGCCTTCTCCTTCAGGATGATCTGCTCGATCTGGGCCAGGAACCATGGGTCGATCGCGGTTTCCTCGAAGATCTGCTGAGCCGACATGCCGACGCGGAACGCATCGCCGACATACCAGATCCGGTCCGGACCCGGCGCGCCGATCTCGCGCACGATTTCGTCGCGATCGACCGACTTCTCGTCGAGGCCGTCGACGCCAACTTCCAGGCCGCGCAGCGCCTTCTGGAACGATTCCTGGAAGGTCCGGCCGATCGCCATGACTTCGCCCACCGACTTCATCTGGGTGGTCAGGCGCGAATCGGCCTCACGGAATTTCTCGAAGGCGAAGCGCGGAATCTTGGTGACCACGTAGTCGATGGTCGGCTCGAACGAGGCCGGCGTCTGACCGCCCGTGATCTCGTTCTTGAGTTCGTCGAGCGTGTAGCCGATGGCGAGCTTGGCCGCCACCTTGGCAATCGGGAAGCCCGTGGCCTTCGAGGCCAGTGCCGATGAACGCGACACGCGCGGGTTCATTTCGATCACCATCATGCGGCCGTCGTTCGGGTTGATCGCGAACTGCACGTTCGAGCCGCCGGTATCGACGCCGATCTCGCGCAGCACCGCCAGCGAGGCGTTGCGCAGGATCTGGTATTCTTTGTCGGTGAGCGTCTGGGCCGGCGCGACCGTGATCGAGTCACCGGTGTGCACGCCCATTGGGTCGAGGTTCTCGATCGAGCAGACGATGATGCAGTTGTCCGCGCGGTCGCGAACCACTTCCATCTCGTATTCCTTCCAGCCCAGCAGCGATTCCTCGATCAGCAGTTCGCGCGTCGGGGAGAGGTCGAGGCCGCGCTTGCAGATTTCCTCGAATTCCTCGCGGTTGTAGGCGATGCCACCGCCCGAGCCGCCAAGCGTGAAGGACGGGCGGATTACCGCCGGGTAGCCACTGCCGCCCGTGACGGCGGCGATCTCGCCGTGCACCTTGAGCGCATTTTCCACCGAATGCGCGATGCCAGCCCTGGCCGAACCCAGGCCGATCTTGGTCATCGCATCCTTGAACTTCTGACGGTCTTCCGCCTTGTCGATCGCCTCGGGCGAGGCACCAATCAGCTCGACCTTGTACTTCTCCAGCACACCGTGGTGATACAGGTCGAGCGCACAGTTCAGCGCGGTCTGGCCGCCCATGGTCGGCAGGATCGCGTCCGGCCGCTCCTTGGCGATGATGCGCTCCACCACTTCCCAGGTGATCGGCTCGATGTAGGTGACGTCGGCCGTGTTCGGCTCGGTCATGATCGTCGCCGGATTGCTGTTGACGAGGATGACCTTGTAGCCTTCCTCACGCAAGGCCTTGCATGCCTGCGCGCCCGAGTAGTCGAACTCGCACGCCTGGCCTATGATGATCGGGCCGGCACCGATGATGAGGATGCTCTTGATGTCTGTGCGTTTTGGCATGGCTCGAGTGTTCAAAAAGTAGTAATCGTTAATGCGCTTGAGCGGCGGCTGCGTTTATCGGATCGTCTCGAAGTCGAGCTTGAGGCTGACGCCGATGAACAGACTGCCCACGCCGCTGGCCGCGCCCAGCACGACGAAGAACACCACCGGGTAGTGGTAGCTCGGATCGACGAACTGGATGAAGAACGAGATGAAGAACAGAATCGCCTTCGAATTCAGCAGGCCGACAACTAGCGCCTTGCGGAACGGCTGCTTGCCGTCCACCATGCGCGCGGCTGCCACGGAAACCACCGAGCAACATACCGAAGCTGATGTAAAACAGGTATGCGGTGCGGCCGTACTTGACGACCGAGAACAGCAGCGGGTTGGCGTCCAGCAGCGAAGCGACACCGGCCGCCGACAGCAGCATCAGCACCACGTCGCTGACGAACACGCTGCAGGCCGCGCGATAGCCGGCCTTGACCCCGCGCTGCGCCGCCAGCGACAGCACGTACATCGAATTTGGGCCGGGCAGCAGGATGATGAACACCACGCCGACGACGCAGATCCAGAAATCCGTGAACCCGAGTGCATGTCCGCCGAACATGATGTGCCGTCTCCGCTCGCTCAGGCGCTGCTGCGCGCCTTCGCGGTTTCCATCCGCGAGGTGAAACGGTCGAACAGGTAGCCGATGTCGTGCGGGCCCGGCGAGGCTTCCGGGTGGCCCTGGAAGCAGAAGGCCGGCTTGTCGGTCAGTTCGAAGCCCTGCAGCGTGCCGTCGAACAGCGAGACGTGGGTAGCGCGCGCATTGGCCGGCAGCGAATCGGCGTTGACTGCGAAACCGTGGTTCTGCGAAGTGATCACTACACGGCCGTTGGTCAGGTCCTTCACCGGGTGGTTCGCGCCGTGGTGGCCGGTCTTCATTTTCAGCGTCTTGGCACCGACCGCTAGGCCCATGATCTGGTGGCCCAGGCAGATGCCGAAGGTCGGCACGCCGCGCTCGATGAATTCCTTGGCGGCCGCGATCGCGTAGTCGCAGGGCTCCGGATCGCCGGGGCCGTTCGACAGGAACACGCCGTCCGGATTCAGCGCCAGCGCCTCGGCTGCGCTCGCCTGCGCGGGCAGCACGGTGACGTCGCAGCGGCGCTCGACCAGCATGCGCAAAATGTTGTACTTGACACCAAAGTCGTAGGCGACGACCTTGAAGAGCGGCGCGGTCTGCTCGCCGTAGCCGCTGTCGAGGCACCACTCGCTCTGCTTCTTCCAGGCGAACGGCTTGTCGGTCGAGACCACCTTGGCGAGATCCATGCCGGCCAGGCCCGGGAGCGAGCGCGCCAGCGCAACCGCCGTGGCCTCGTCGTCGGAACCGACCAGGATGCAGCCATTCTGCGCGCCCTTGTCGCGCAGCACGCGGGTCAGCTTGCGGGTATCAATGCCGGCGATCGCGACCACGCCTTCGTCGCGCAGATAATCGCCGAGAGTGCGGTCCATGCGGAAATTGGACGCCAGCACCGGCAGGTCGCGGATGATCAGGCCGGCGACGTGGACCTTGGGGGCTTCGACGTCTTCGCGGTTGACGCCAACATTACCGATATGGGGATACGTGAGCGTTACGATCTGCCGCGTGTAGCTCGGGTCGGTCAGGATTTCCTGATAGCCAGTTATCGCGGTATTGAACACGACTTCGCCGATTGTATGGCCGACCGCGCCAATCGAATAACCGCGAAACACCGGGCCGTCGGCAAGTGCAAGCAAAGCGGGAGAAAAAGACGGCAACACGGGAGGCTCCTTGGGGGACACCCTTGCTGCCGACCTGCCACGGCCGGTTCGCCTCACGGGAGGCGTTCGCCGGCGCTTGCTCGGCTCACCCGGACGACGCGCCGGACATGCGCAGGCTCGATGATGAATCGGCAGGCTGCATGCGGCGGCGCGTGCCGGGAGGCAGGCAGCGGAAGATGGGAATTTGGAGGTAGGCGCTAGGGTTCGGGGTTGAATTGTACAAACTCTCAAATGATAGCGCGAAACCGGACCTATCTCAAATCAGATCTACCCAGCCTTTAGGGCATTTCGCATGAATGCCCTTGCTAAGGCAATGCTGATCAAGTTCACCGTCCCCGTGGTTCAGCCGTTATAGATCGGTGGATATGACCCGAGCAAGGCAA
>JAYFSB010000038.1:0-9037 GCA_040946865.1 Burkholderia sp. | reverse complement strand
TGGGTGTTCGACGTATCGTGGGGCGAAGATGCCCAGCAGATACGCAACAAAGCTGTAGCGCAAAATCTCGCGTGCGGGCGCAAGTTCACGCTGAACCTGGCGCGCATGGAGCAACAGCGGCGACCGAAGAGAGTCAGTCTGAAGAACATCCGTAACTTCGCCGCGTGGGGCATCGATGAGCGTCAGTCCATTCTCCGTCTTGCCTGACAAGGACATTCATGCGGAAGCTCTACGCGGCACCGGGGCCGGATCGGCTCGATGGCCGGCGAGACCGATAACCGGGAGGAGGGTCGGCAACCGGAAAGCAGATGGCAGGCCGACGCGCCGCAAGACGATGAAACAATGGAAACGATGGCAGGTGGGCGAAAATGATGGGACATGAACGGTCTCGCTGCCGATCTTGGCGATTCTGGTGGGTGCGTCGGTCTGGAGGCTGGTCTGGTATCCGCTGTGGATGCTGGGCCGGGCTCGGCCTGGCGGGCATCGCGGCCAGCGCCGCTGACCTGCCTCTGCGCCTGCCTGTTCGTGGGTGGGCAGGCACCGCCGCTCGCTCGTCACGCTGCGCTGGCACTGGCTTGCTTGCCACACTTGGCGTGGCCGCCAGCATCACCAATCTCGGCTTCGTCCGGGGCACGATCAACGGCGAGGTGCTGCGCGTGATGCTGCTGTTTTACCTGATCCCAGCCTGGACCGCGATCTTCCTGCTCTGCGCCGCGCTGGCGGCGAGCCTGGGTTTCGCGATGAGCAACGTGGCTGGTGGTGTGAATTTCGCGCGACCTGCTGGAGCCGAAGCCCGAGATGTGCACCGCCATGCTGTTCGCGGGCAGCGCGGCTTTCGGGGTGGCAGCGATGTTAGTGGAAGGCCCGCCCCCGCTGCCCGCTCCCCATGCCATGTCGCTGGCCGCCGCGATCGGCGTGACCACGGCGCTCAACAACCTGCTGGTTCAATACGGGCTTGCCCGGGTACCGGTCAATCACGCCTCGATCATCATGCTGTTCGAGATCGTCGTCACCGCGCTGTCGGCCTGGCTGCTGTTAGCCGGCTAATTGCCGGGCCGCGCGCGAGTGGCTCGGCGGTGCCTGCATCGTGCTCGCCACGCTGCTGTCGAGCCCCCGTTCACAAGGCTCCGGCCAGCGACGCCGATCGCCTGGACGAGGCTCGCGCGATGGTATGATGGACCCGCTTCACCGGGCGGTCCGGCGCATGGCCGGGGGCCCCTTGTACGAATTCCGGGGCGGGCGGCGCGCGCGATGCGCCGCCGATTGCCGTCCGTTTCAATTCATATTCAATACCATTCATATTCAATACCGATACCGACGTGCGACTGAGCTCGATCAAACTCGCAGGCTTCAAATCCTTCGTCGATCCCACGCATTTTCAGGTTCCGGGCCAGCTCGTCGGCGTGGTCGGCCCGAACGGGTGCGGCAAGTCGAACATCATCGATGCCGTACGCTGGGTGCTCGGCGAATCGCGCGCCTCCGAGCTGCGTGGTGAGTCGATGCAGGACGTGATCTTCAACGGCTCCACCACGCGAAAGTCCGGCAGCCGGGCCAGCGTCGAGCTGATCTTCGACAACGCTGACGGCCGCGCCGCCGGCCAGTGGGGCCAGTACGGCGAGATCGCGGTCAAGCGCGTGCTCACGCGCGACGGCACCTCCAGCTATTACATCAACAACCTGCCGGCACGGCGCCGCGACATCCAGGATATCTTCCTCGGTACCGGCCTCGGGCCGCGCGCCTACGCGATCATCGGGCAAGGCATGATCGCGCGGATCATCGAGGCTAAGCCCGAGGAGCTGCGCGTGTTCCTAGAGGAAGCCGCTGGCGTGTCGAAGTACAAGGAGCGCCGCCGCGAGACCGAGAATCGTCTGCACGACACGCGCGAGAACCTGACGCGCGTCGAGGACATCGTGCGCGAGCTCGGTGCCAACCTCGAGAAGCTCGAGGCACAGGCGGTGCTGGCCGCCAAGTATAAGGAACTGCTGGCCGACGGCGAGGAAAAGCAGCGCCTGCTGTGGCTGCTGCGCAAGAGCGAGGCGCAGGGCGAGCAGCAGATGCAGCAGCGCGCCATCGAGCAGGCCCAGATCGACCTGGAGGCGCAGACGGCCAGGTTGCGCGAGGTCGAGGCACAGCTCGAGACGCTGCGGGTAGCCCATTACGCAGCCAGCGACGCGATGCAGGGTGCCCAGGGTTCGCTCTACGAGGCGAACGCCGAGGTCAGCCGGCTCGAGGCCGAGATCAAGTTCATCGTTGAGTCGCGCAACCGCGTGCAGGCGCAGATCGCCGCGCTGACGGCGCAGCGCGAGCAGTGGCAGGCGCAGGCGCAGCAGGCGCAAGACGATCTCGAGGAGGCCGAGGAAGCGCGCGCGATGGCAGACGAGAAGGCCGCAATGACAGAGAACGAGGCGGCCGCCAAGCACGACGCGCTGCCGGCGCTGGAGTTGCGTTTGCGCGATGCGCAGGCGCAGCTCAACGACGGGCGCGACTGGATCGCCCAGACCGAGCAGTCGCTGAAGCTGGAGGCCGCGCACCAGCGCAATGCCAACCAGCAGCTACTGCAACTGCAGCAGCGCCACGAGCGCCTGAAGTTGGAAGCGGGCGGACTCGACGCGCCCGACGAGGCGCAGCTCGAGGAGCAACGCATGCAGCTGGCCGAGCAGGAGGAGATCCTGCACGACGCGCGGGCGTGCCTGGCCGATGCTCAGGAGGCGCTGCCGCGCCTGGACGCCGAACGCCGCGCCATGCAGGAGCGGGTGCAGGTCGAGAGCGCGCAGATCCACCAGCTCGAGGCGCGCTTGACCGCGCTCAAGCAGCTGCAGGAAAACGTCCAGACTGAAGGCAAGATCCAGCCATGGCTCGACAAGCACGACCTGGGTGCGCTGCCGCGCCTCTGGAAGAAGCTGCACGTCGAACCGGGCTGGGAAAACGCGCTGGAGGCGGTGCTGCGCGAGCGGCTCGTCGCGCTAGAAATCTCCAATCTCGACTGGGTCAAGGCTTTCGCGACCGATGCGCCGCCGGCCAAGCTGGCTTTCTTTTCGCCGCCACCGGCGGGCGAGCCGCTGGCCACGCCGGCGGGCATGCGCGCGGTGCTGTCGCTGGCGCGCATCGACGATGCCGGCCTGCGCGCCGTGCTCAACGACTGGCTCAGCTCGGTGTTCGTCGCCGACAACCTGGCTCAGGCGCTGGCCGCGCGCGCGCAACTGCCGGCGAGCGGTGCCTACGTGGTGAAGGCCGGCCACCTGGTGACACGCTCGGGCGTGCAGCTCTACGCGGCCGATTCCGAGCAGGCCGGCATGCTGGTGCGCCAGCAGGAAATCGAAAATCTCGGGCACCAGGTGCATGCGCAGGCGCTGCTCGACAACGAGGCGAAGACGGCCTCGATTCGCGCCGAGGTGGCCCATACACAGGCCGCGCAGGCGCTCGGCGAGGTGCGTGCCCAGGCCGAACGTGCCCAGCAGCGCGTGCATGCGCTGCAGCTGGAGGTGTTGAAGCTGGCGCAGGCGCACGAGCATTACACGCAGCGCAGCACGCAGATCCGCGAGGAACTCGAGGAGATCGGCGCGCAGATCGAGGAGCATCGCTCGCTGCGCGCCGAGTCCGAGGCGAATTTCGAACGCTACGACGGCGAGCTGGCTGAGCTGCAGACGAAGTTCGAGGACAACCAGCTCGCCTTCGAGGCGCTCGACGAAGAACTGGGCAATGCCCGCCAGCAGGCGCGCGATCTCGAACGCACTGCCAATGATGCGCGTTTCGCGGCGCGCAATTCGGCGAACCGGATTGGCGAGCTCAAGCGCAGCATCCAGGTCGCGCACGACCAGATCGATCGCGTCGCCGTCTCGCTGGAGGATGCCCGCACCGGGCTCGAGACTATCAACGAGCAGACTGCCCACACGGGCCTGCAGGACGCGCTGGAAATCCGCTCGGCCAAGGAGCAGGCGCTGGGTGCCGCGCGGCTCGAGCTCGACGACCTTATCGCCAAGCTGCGCGCGCTCGACGAGTCGCGGCTGGCCGCCGAGCGTGCTCAGCAGCCACTGCGCGATCGCATCACAGAACTGCAGCTGAAGGAACAGGCCGCGCGCCTGTCGGCCGAACAGTTCAGCGAGCAGCTGGTTGCGGCCGGCGTCGACGAGGCGGCCTTGCTGCCCAAGCTGACGCCGGAGCTGCGGCCCTCCTACCTGCAGGGCGAGGTCACGCGCATTAACAACGCGATCGCTGCGCTCGGCCCGGTCAACATGGCCGCGCTCGAGGAGCTAGCGATCGCCAGCGAGCGCAAGATCTTCCTCGACGCGCAGTCGGCAGACCTGCTGGCCGCGATCACCACGCTCGAGGCCGCGATCTACAAGATCGACCGGGAAACCCGCACCTTGCTGCAGCGCACATTCGACCAGGTCAACCATCACTTCAACGACCTGTTCCCGAAGCTGTTCGGCGGCGGTCAGGCCCAGCTGATCATGACCGGCGACGAGATCCTCGATGCCGGCGTGCAGGTGATGGCGCAGCCGCCGGGCAAGAAGAACGCGACCATCTACCTGCTGTCGGGCGGCGAGAAGGCGCTGACCGCCACCGCCCTGGTGTTCGCGATGTTCCAGCTCAATCCCGCGCCGTTCTGCCTGCTCGACGAGGTGGACGCGCCGCTCGATGACGCCAACACTGAGCGTTTCGCGAGCCTGGTGAGCGCCATGTCGAGCAAGACGCAGTTCCTGTTCATCTCACACAACAAGATCGCGATGGAAATGGCGCAGCAGCTGATCGGCGTGACCATGCAGGAGCAGGGCGTGTCGCGGATCGTGGCGGTCGACATGGAAACGGTCGCCAGTTTTGCCAAAAATATTGGCTGAATGCACGCGCCGCCTCGAAGCGGCGCGCCGGGAAAAGAATTCCTGATGGAGCAGGCATGGACGAGCTGACACTCGGGTTGATCGGCGTAGGCGTGGTGGTGGTTGGCGGCATCGTGGTCTACAACGCCTGGAAGGGTGCCAAGGTGCGCCGCCGGATGCCGCGGCTGATGCTGCCCGAAGCTGCCAATACGCTGTCGCGCCAGGGGGGCGACGAGGATGTGCCCTTCATCGAGCCGGTGCGGCAGCCGTCGCAGGCACCTGCGACGGCGCGGCGCGAACCCACGGTGGCGGCCCCGGTCGCGTCGGCCGATCACGAGGTTCGGGTCGAGTCGACCTGCGGCGGCGTGCCGGAAAACCCGGCCGTCTTGGTCGATACGCCGGCCGACCTGCAGGCCGATGAAACGCTCACCGCCGGTGCCGGCGTGGGTGCCGATCACGAGGCTGGCGAGGCTGAAGCCGCCGAAGCTGGGGTCGCGGTACTTGCCGCTCCGATCGATGACGGCGAGCCGGTGCTGCCGGCCGCCACCACGATTTCCTCGGCACCGCCAACCATTGTCGATCACCGCATCGACTGCATCGTGCCGATCCGGCTTGGCGCGCCGCTGTCCAGCGAGCGGATCCTGCCGTCCGCTCAGCGCCTGCGCCGCGCCGGCAGCAAGCCGGTTCACATCGAGGGCAAGCCCGAGGGCGGCGGCAACTGGGAGCTGCTGCAGAACGGCGTGCGCTACGAAAAACTGCGCGCGGCCGCGCAGCTGGCGAACCGCAACGGCCCGCTCAACGAGCTCGAATTCTCGGAATTCATCTCGGGCGTCGGCCAGTTCGCCGATACGATCAACGGCGCGCCCGAATTCCCCGACATGCTGGAGACGGTCTCGATGGCGCGCGAGCTCGACGGGTTCGCCGCGCAGTGCGACGCGCAGCTGTCGATCAACGTGATGTCGGACGGCGCGCCCTGGTCGGCCAACTACATGCAGGCGGTGGCCTCGCAGGACGGCCTGCTGCTGTCGCGCGACGGCACGCGCTTCGTCAAGCTCGACACGAAGCAGAACCCGGTGTTCATGCTGCAGTTCGGCGACACCAATTTCCTACGCGACGACCTAACCTATAAGGGCGGGAACATGGTCACCTTGGTGCTCGACGTGCCGGTGGCCGACGAGGACATCCTGCCCTTCAAGCTGATGTACGACTACGCGAAGTCGCTGTCGGACCGGATCGGCGCGCGGGTGGTCGACGATTCGCGCCGGCCGCTGCCCGAATCCACCTTGGTGGAGATCGAGCAGCAGCTGATGAAGCTCTACGTGAAGCTCGAGGAAGTCGGCATTCCGGCCGGCTCGCCCATCACGCGGCGCCTGTTCAGCCAATAAGCCGAAGCCGGCACCGGTGTGCGGGTTTTCCCGTCCTGGCCGCTGGTGATCCGGACCCTGCGGGAAGGTGCGCAAGCGCGCCGCCCGAGATAATCCTCCCTTGATTGTCACCAGAGCAAGTGCCGCCAGCATGGCCCAATCCCTAGTTGAACCGCCAGCCAGCCAGCCGTCCGAACTGGTGGCCTGGCTGCGCAATGAACTCGAGCGCGCGAATCACGCCTATCACGTGCTCGACCAGCCCGACCAGCCTGACGCCGAATACGACCAGCTGTTCCGCAAGCTGCAGCAGATCGAGGCCGAGCATCCCGACCTGATCACACCCGATTCGCCGACCCAGCGCGTCGGTGGCGAGGTCGCCACAGGCTTCACGCCGGTGGTACACGACGCGCCAATGCTGTCGCTGAACAACGGCTTCTCCGACGAGGACATCGCCGCCTTCGACAAGCGCGTCGCCGATGCGCTCGACAAGGCACCGGCCGACCTGGCCGGCACCGCCACCGATCCGGTCGAATACGCCTGCGAGCTGAAGTTCGACGGTTTGGCGATTTCGCTGCGCTACGAGCACGGCCGCTTCGTGCAGGCCTCCACGCGCGGCGACGGCACCACCGGCGAGGACGTAACCGAGAATGTCCACACCATCCGCTCGATCCCTCTGACGCTGAAGGGCAAGAATCCGCCGACCCTGCTCGACGTGCGCGGCGAGGTGCTGATGTACAAGCGCGATTTCGCGCGCCTGAATCAGCGCCAGCGCGAGGCTGAGCAGCGCGAGTTCGCCAATCCACGCAACGCGGCGGCCGGCAGCCTGCGCCAGCTCGATTCGAAGATTACCGCGCAGCGGCCGCTGTCTTTCTTCGCCTACGGCATCGGCGTGCTCGAAGGCGCGAGCGTGCCCGACACGCACAGCAGCCTGCTCGACTGGTATGCCGGCCTCGGGCTGCCCGTCAATCGCGAACGCGCAGTGGTGAAGGGTGCCGAAGGGCTGCTGGCCTTCTTCCACAAGGTCGGCGAACAGCGCGCCGCGCTGCCCTATGACATCGATGGCGTGGTCTATAAAGTCAACCGCCGCGACGAGCAGGAGCGGCTCGGTTTCGTCTCGCGCGCGCCGCGCTTCGCGCTGGCCCACAAGTTCCCGGCACAGGAGGCTCTCACCCGGTTGCTGGCGATCGAGGTGCAGGTCGGCCGCACCGGCGCGATCACGCCGGTGGCGCGGCTCGAGCCGGTGTTCGTGGGCGGCGCGACGGTCACCAACGCGACCCTGCACAACGAGGACGAGGTGCGCCGCAAGGACATCCGGATCGGCGACACGGTGATCGTGCGGCGTGCCGGCGACGTGATCCCCGAGGTGGTCTCGGCCTTGCTCGACCGGTGCCAGGCCGACACGGCCGAGTTCGTGATGCCGGCCGAATGCCCGGTCTGCGGCTCGCGTATCGAGCGGCTGCCCGGGGAGGCGATCGCGCGCTGCACGGGCGGACTGTTCTGCCCCGCGCAGCGCAAGCAGGCATTGTGGCACTTCGCGCAGCGCCGCGCGCTCGATATCGACGGCCTCGGCGAGAAGATCATCGACCAGTTGGTCGAGCAGAACCTGGTGCGCACACCGGCCGATCTGTTCCACCTCGGCTTCGCGACGCTGGCGGCGCTCGACCGCTTCGCCGACAAGTCCGCGCAGAACCTGCTCGATTCGCTCGAGAAGGCGCGTCACACCACGCTCGGCCGCTTCATCTACGGGCTCGGCATCCGCCATGTCGGCGAATCGACGGCGAAGGATCTGGCCAAGCACTTCGGCTCGCTGAAGCCGATCATGGACGCCACGCCAGAGCAACTGCTCGAGGTCAACGACGTCGGCCCGGTGGTGGCCGAGTCGCTGCACCAGTTCTTCGCCGAGGAGCACAATTGCACCGTGATCGCGCAGCTGCGCGAGAAGGTTGACTGGCCGGAAGGCACGCCTACGCCGCGCGTGCCGCAGGGCGTGCTGGCCGGCAAGACTGTGGTGCTGACGGGCACGCTGCCGACGCTTGGCCGCGACGAGGCGAAGGCATTGCTCGAGGCGGCCGATGCCAAGGTGACGGGCTCGGTGTCCAAGAAGACCGATTATGTGATCGCTGGCACCGAGGCGGGCAGCAAGCTCACCGAGGCCGAGGAACTCGGCATCCCCGTGCTCGACGAGGACGGGATGCATCTACTGCTCAAGGGAGAACTGCCATCATGAATCGCGAGATCCTCAAGATGGGCGATCCGCGCCTGCTCGAAGTCGCGAAGCCGGTCGAAGCCTTCGATACGCCGGAACTGCACGAGCTGGTCGCCGACATGTTCGAGACCATGCACCACGCCAACGGCGCAGGGCTGGCCGCGCCGCAGATCGGCGTGGCCCTGCGGCTAATCATCTTCGGATTCGGCAACAACGCTCACTATCTAGACGCGCCGCCGGTGCTGATCAATCCGAGCGTGGAATACCTGCCGCCGGATATGGAAGAGGGTTGGGAAGGCTGCCTGTCGGTGCCGGGTATACGCGGCGTGGTGAGCCGCTACACCAAGGTCCACTACTCGGGTTTCGATCAGTACGGCAAAAGTGCATCGACTGCAGCGCCGAGAGCTTCCACGCGCGCTTGGTCCAGCACGAATACGACCACCTGATCGGTAAGCATCTATCCGATGCGGATCGCCGACTTCTCGAAGTTCGGCTTCACCGAGGTGCTGTGAATTAAGGCAATGCTGATCAAGTGTCTGCATTCGCGATGTCGTCAAGCCTGCGAAGCGAATTGATTATGAACGAAGTTGTCCTGGTTTGTTGTCGGTCGTCCTGGGTGCCATTCAGATGGTCGGCGGGCCCCAGGCCTG
>JAYFSB010000037.1:0-9207 GCA_040946865.1 Burkholderia sp. | reverse complement strand
ACGCATCGCGCCGCGTACGTTTGCGCTTCGTCTCGAAGCCTGCACCCTCGTCAGCCGCCACCGCCAGCGTTGGCTGTGGTTTCATTCTCGTTTGCCTTGCTCGGGTCATATTCGCCGATCTATAACGGCTGGACCACGGGGACGGCGAACTTGATCAGCATTGCCTAAACATACCCTAGCACACCCGCTGCAATCCAAAGGGTTTGCCTATCGTGGAGATCGCGTGGCTCCTCCGTACGATCAGAGGGCGGCGTTCCTGCCGCTCGCGCTCCATGGGAGTTACAGTCAAATTTGGTGTACAGGGCGTCAGCATGATCAGGCGACCAGCGGTTGCTGAGCCGGTGTGCTATCGGTCACCGAGACGCCATCTTTAAACGCGATTCCACTAAGCTTTTCTGGCACCCGGATCCTGCGCCACGACTGTTCGGTCGACTCGATCAGCTTGAACGCCAGGCCGAGAAACGTCGCATGCAACACGCAGTTGGGCGTGCGTTTGGTCAGATGCCGCACCGTCGCGAACGTCGACTCGAGCTTCGTTTGCGGGAACACTTCCTCCATCGCCGACCAGAAGCCCATTGCGCCGTCGCCGAACACGAGCAACGGACCAGCCGGTAGGCCGCGCTTCTTCATATCCAGCAGCAGCTCGCACCACGACTCCGTCGATTCCCGGTAGCCGTCGTCGCGAACCGCCACACGCTCTTTCTCGACTTCCGGCGTCACGCCGATGATCACCAGCAGGCACTGGCCGTCCGAGTCGTCACTGCGCACGCCGGTGTAAATATCGTCGGCACACTGCGCCTCGCTCATGTACGGCGGCACAACCGCCGTGACGATCTCGTCGCTCGGGCAGGTAGCCGTTACGCACAACGGCGCGTCGGCTCTCGATCGATTTCACGTTGCTGTACTGCTCGAGCATAGCGGAAAGCTCCACTTCAACTGCCTGCTGGATAATCTGTCGCACACCCTGCTGGATTAGCTCGTCGAGCACGCTCTTCGTTTCTGCTTTACCGCTGTTCGCTTCTTTCGTAGACTTTTTCATAGTGGCCGGTTCCGGCTCCCGCCGGGTTCGCTGGTTGTGCTTCTGACACGCAATATTCTCGGCTAAACCGCCGCCTTCTCAAAATCCCGTCTGCCAGACGTACACCACTTTCGACAATAATCCGGCCAAATGAGCACGCAATCCACCGACGTCATTGCTAATCACACGCCCATGATGCAGCAATATCTGCGCATCAAGAGCGAACATCCTGATACGCTCGTCTTCTACAGGATGGGTGACTTCTACGAGCTGTTCTACGACGACGCCGAAAAGGCCTCGCGTCTGCTCGACCTAACCCTGACGCAGCGCGGTACCTCGGGCGGCAACCCGATCAAGATGGCCGGCGTGCCGCACCACGCGGTCGAGCAATACCTGGCGAAGCTGGTGAAATTAGGCGAATCGGTGGCGATCTGCGAACAGATCGGCGACCCCGCCACCTCGAAGGGTCCGGTCGAGCGCAAGGTGGTGCGAGTGGTCACGCCGGGCACGCTGACCGACGCAGCGCTGCTCTCCGACAAGGCCAACGTTTACCTGCTTGCGCTGAGCCTGGGCCACAACAAGCGCGGCGTGCTCACCAACGTGGGCCTGGCCTGGCTCAATCTCGCCAGCGGAGCGCTGCGGTTAGCTGAAATCGCGCCTGACGGACTGGACGCGGCGCTTGAACGGATCCGCCCTGCCGAAATCCTCGCGGCCGACGCAGCGATTGAGGCCGTGCCGGCCGATGCCGGCGCGGTCACGCGCGTGCCAGCCTGGTACTTCGACATCGCCTCTGGCACCAAGCGTTTGTGCAGCCAGCTCGATGTCACCAGTCTCGAAGGTTTCGGTGCGTACTCGCTGACCAGCGCCTGCGGCTCGGCCGGTGCTCTGCTGTTGTACGCCGCCTCCACGCAAGGCCAGCAACTGCGCCACGTGCGCAGCCTGAAGGTCGAAATGGAATCCGAATACATCGGCCTCGATCCGGCCACACGCCGCAACCTCGAACTGACCGAAACCCTGCGCGGCACCGAATCGCCGACGCTCTACTCGCTGCTAGACACCTGCGGCACCACCATGGGCAGTCGCCTGCTGCGCCACTGGCTGCATCATCCACCGCGCGCCTCGGTGGCCGCGCAGGCACGCCAGCAAGCCATCGGCACCCTGCTCGAGGCAGTCGGCGATGCCAGCCTCGACAGCCTGTGCGGTGCGCTGCGCCAGGTCGCCGACGTGGAGCGCATCACCGGTCGCCTCGCGCTGCTGTCGGCACGCCCACGTGACCTCTCCAGCCTGCGCGACACCTTCACCTCGCTGCCCGAACTGCGCGCGCGCATCACTCCGATCGCCCAGCACGCCAGTGCGCTCGCGCGTCTGGAAGCCGCGCTGGAGCCGCCTGCTGGCTGCGCCGACCTACTCACGCGCGCCGTCGCCCCCGAGCCGGCCGCGATGGTGCGCGATGGCGGCGTGATCGCGCGTGGCTACGACGCCGAGCTCGACGAGCTGCGCGACATCTCGGAGAACTGCGGCCAGTTCCTGATCGACCTGGAAGCACGCGAACGCGCCCGCACCAGCATCGCGAACCTGCGCGTCGAGTACAACAAGGTGCATGGCTTCTATATCGAGGTCACGCGCGGCCAGACCGACAAGGTCCCCGACGACTACCGCCGCCGCCAGACCCTCAAGAACGCCGAGCGCTACATCACGCCCGAGCTCAAGACCTTCGAGGACAACGCGCTGTCGGCGCATGAACGCGCGCTGTCGCGTGAGCGCGCGCTCTACGACGCGCTGCTGCAGTCGCTGCTGCCGCATATCGAAGAATGCCAGCGCGTGGCGAGTGCGCTGGCCGAGCTGGACCTGCTCTGTGCCTTCGCCGAACGCGCCCGCGCGCTCGACTGGGTCGCGCCACTCTTCTCCGACGAGATCGGCATCGAGATCGAACAGGGCCGCCACCCGGTGGTCGAGGCGCAGGTCGAGCAGTTCATCGCCAACGACTGCCGGCTCGGCAACGAGCGCAAGCTGCTGCTTATCACCGGCCCGAACATGGGCGGTAAGTCGACCTTCATGCGGCAGACCGCGCTCATTGCGCTGATGGCCTATGTCGGCAGCTACGTGCCGGCGAAGGCGGCCTGCTTCGGCCCGATCGACCGGATCTTCACGCGCATCGGTTCCGCCGACGACCTGGCCGGCGGCCGCTCGACCTTCATGGTCGAGATGACCGAGGCCGCGGCGATCCTCAACGACGCAACGCCGCAGAGCCTGGTGCTGATGGATGAGATCGGCCGCGGTACCTCGACCTTCGACGGCCTCGCGCTGGCTTGGGCGATCGCGCGTCACCTGCTCTCGAACAATGGCTGCTACACGCTGTTCGCCACCCACTACTTCGAGCTGACGCAGCTGCCGGCCGAATTTCTGCACGCGGCCAACGTTCACCTGTCGGCGGTCGAGCACGGCCATGGCATCGTATTTCTGCACGCCGTCAACGACGGCCCGGCCAACCAGAGCTACGGCCTGCAGGTCGCGCAGCTCGCCGGCGTGCCGCCCGCCGTGATCCGCGCCGCGTGCAAGCATCTCGCGCATCTCGAACAGCAGTCGGCCGGCCAGCCGATGCCGCAGCTCGACTTGTTCGCCGCGCCGCACCCCGCACTCGTGCGCCTGAGCGAGATTGACCCTGACAATCTCAAACCACGAGAGGCGCTCGACCTGCTCTACGAACTGCAAACCCTCGCCGCCCGGCAGGCGAACGATGACCTGGCGCACTGATCCGCCCCCGCTGGCGAACCGCCGCAGCGCACGGGCGTCCCGCTTAGGGCTTGCGGTCGCGATGACGGCTGCTGCGCTGTTGCTGGTGGCCACGCTGATCACCGTCGCAGCTGCCGCGCCCGTCACCACGCCAGCGGCACACGTGTCGGATCGCGGTTACGCGTTCGCAGTACTGAGCGGAGCGATAAACAACTCAACCGACGAACCGGCCGCGGCACGCCTGCTCGATGCCATCTCGCGCGATCGCTCGGTCGCGTTCGCAATCTACGACGGCAACCGGAAGGGCACGCGCGAGGCCTGCCGCGACAGCGTCTATGACACGCGCGTCGCGCTGTTCAAGGCCTCGCGCGTGCCCGTGTTCTACGTGCCGGGCCAGGCGGACTGGGCCGCCTGCGCACTGAAGAAAAACGGCGGCTACGACGCGGTCGAACGCCTCGACTACCTGCGCCAGACCTTCCTGGCCGATTCCGAATCCTTCGGCCAGACGCCACTCCCGCTCACACGCGAAAGCGAGGTGGCGCGCTTCCGGCCGTTTCGCGAGAACATCCGCTGGACCCAAGGCGACGTGGTGTTCGTGGCGCTGAACGCACCTTCACCAAACAATCGCTACTTGACGGCCGGCGGACGCAACGACGAATTCGAGGATCGCGCGATCGCCAGCGCATTCTGGGTCGATCACGCCGCCGAAACCGCCAAGCGCCGCAATGCGCGCACGCTGGTCGTCGTCATCGAAGGCGATCCGCAGTTCGAGCACTACGAACGCGAACGCTTCGCCTGGCTGCGCTTCGGGCGCTCACGCGCCCGCGACGGTTTCCTGGAGTTCAAGCGTGCGCTGGTGAAGGCCGCCAAGACCTTCCGCGGCACGATCCTGGTAATCCATACCGGCGACGAAGCGTTGCGCACCGGCTTTCTGATCGACAAGCCGCTGCATGACGAGACAGGGGATCGGGTGACGAACCTGACACGCATCGCGATTGCGCCACGTGAGCGGCTCGTGCAATGGGTCAGGGTCACAGTGAATCCAGCCGGACGGCCGATGTTCGGAGTGGGATTGCAGGAGGTACCGAGCAACCTGCCGGTGCCGCCTGCCCTGCCGGTCGCGCCGCATGATGACACGCCCTTGCCGCAGATCCCGGAGATCCCGGCCCGACCGGAATTGCCCGATCCGACCTCGATTGGCAACTCGTCAATTATACCGCTCGCTTCGACGCCGGACAGCGGCTATTGAGCGAAGCCAGCGGCAACGAAACTGGGCACAAAACAAAACGGCCGGCAAGCGCCAGCCGTTCAACCATCGATCAGTGCAGCGTGCGACCCTGGGTCGGCTCCTTGCTGTCCTCATCCTCGTCGACGATCTTGAGTCCTTCGGCATCATGGGCGTGCTCGTGTTCGATCTCGTCCTCAGTGGCGGCGCGAACGTCCTTGACGGTCAGCGCAAAACGCAGCGCTATGCCGGCCAGCGGATGATTTCCGTCGAGCACGACCTTGTCTTCGGCGATGTCGGTGACCGTGTAGATCAACGAATCGACTTCCTCGCCACCGTCTTCCGGCGTGCCTTCGAACTGCATACCGACTTCGAGCGGCTCGGGGAAACGGTCGCGCGGCTCGATCTTCACGAGCTCGGAATCGTAATCGCCGAATGCGTCCTGCGGCTCGAGCTGGATCTGCGCTTCGTAACCCGCTTCGTGGCCGTCGAGCTGTTCCTCGATTTTGGGGAACGTGCCATCATAGCCGCCGTGCAGATAGATCATCGACTCGTCGCTTTCCTCGATCAGGTTGCCCTGCGTATCTAATAGCTTGTAAGTTACCGAGACAACGGTGTTTTTTGCGATTTTCATCCAATTCTCCCAATTTCCAGCCGCATTATATGTTGTCCCAACGGTCCAAAGCCGAGCCAGCAAGCCGCGCGCGAGCCCCGATCCAGAACGAATTCGGGGCACCCCCATCCCGGATACGTCGACCTCGCTGCTCGGCCAGCTGACGCCATCGCAATTCATGCGCCGCTTCTGGCAGAAAAAGCCGCCGCTGTCGCACGATGCGCCGTTCGAACTGGCCGCAGACTACGATACAGAATCGCGCCTGATCACGCATTTTCGTAACAGACAGCAACTGGAACAGGGTCCCTTGGAGGACGGCGCGCTGCCTTCAGTGAGCAAGCGCGAGTGGGCCCTGCTGGTGCAAGGCGTGGACTTGCACGACGATGCCGCGCGTGCGTTGCTCGAGCGCTTCCGCTTCATCCCCGACGCGCGCCTGGACGACCTGATGATCTCGTATGCTAGCGACGGCGGCAGTGTCGGCCCGCGCTTCGATTCGTACGACATATTCCTGCTTCTGGGTATATGGCAAGCGCAGCTGGCGCATTGGCGCGCAGAAGGACCTGGCGCTGCGCAAAGATCTGCCGCTGAAGGTGCTCGAGCATTTCGATGCCGACCGAGGAATGGGTGCTGGAACTGGGCGACATACTCTACCTGCAGCCGCACATCGCGCACGACAGCATCGCCGAGGGCGAATGTATGACCTGTTTGATCGGCTTTCGCGCGCCGTCGGCGGACGAACTGACGGGGCAGTTCCTCTACTATCTCGCCGAGCATGGTGCGCTGCGGCAAAGCCGGCGCTCAGGCGAGCTGTATCGCGATCCGAAGCAACCCGCCGAGTTGCCCACGGCCCTGGTGGAGCGCGTGGCGACCATCCTGAACGGCACCCGCTGGAGTTCGCGCGACATCGAGGCCTTCCTCGGCAGCTACCTCAGCGAGCCGAAATCGAACGTGGTGTTCGACACTCCGGACGATCCGCTCGATGAGGACGATTTCATCGCGCAGGTGAGTCTCGACGGGATTCGCCTCGACAGAAAAGCGGCATTGATGTATAACGCGCGATCGTACTTCTACTTCATCAACGGCGAAGAAAATCCGCTTTCGGGCAGCTCGAAATGACTGTCTGAACTGGCCGATCGACGCTATCTGGAGTCGAAACGCTTTGTAACACACTCCCGCGCGCGCCTCATGACAGCTTTGCTTCACGAGTGGTATTGTGCGTTCACGAGTGGTATTGTGCGGGCTGGATCAGGCTTGGGGTGAGCTGCAGTCGGCTTAACCTGGCAGGACGCCCATACAGGCTAAACCTGTATGGGGAAGACAACGTATTGACCCCGCATTTGTCGACGGTCGATAGGAAAGTGCATATAATTTCCGCCCAAGCCGTAGGGAAGATTCACGCTCTGGCAGTGCATCTCCACAGCGGCCCAGGTCGGTGTTGGAGCACATTACCCGTATTACATTACCCGTATTGTTTCGCGCTGTTGCTTACCTTTAACCATAAAAGGACGTGATCATGAAGAAATCCCTCCTCGTAGCTTCCCTGTTGGCCGCCGTTGCACTCGCTGCGTGCAACAAGAGCTCGGACCAAACTGCTTCGTCGGCTGCTAGCGACGCATCGGCAGCTGCTTCGTCGGCTGCCTCGGCTGCTTCAGACGCTGCATCGAGCACGGCTGCTGCTGTGAGTGACGCTGCCTCGGCTGCTGCTCCGGCTTCGGGCGCGAGCCAGTAAGCCGGGGATCAGTTCACGCTGATACGAAAAACCGGCCCTGGGGCCGGTTTTTTGTGTGCTCAGCATGGACGCACACTCCTGCGGGTGTAAGTCCCGCCGTAAGTTGCTCACAACGAACGAAGCAAAGCGCAACTGCATAAGGGTGGTCGAGTGCGGGAAGGAAACATATAGCATAAATCGTAAATCGCGAGATGATGGACAAGAACAGTATAGAAGGCATTGCTGAGCAGAGCGCGAGAGCTATTGTCAAAAATAGTGTACGGCGGGCAGACGGGATTGTGAGAAGGCGGTGGCAGTTTAGCTGAGAATGTTGCCTCTGTTGAATGTCGAGTGGGTGATAAATTGCCTGCTTTGCACGTGAGCGACGGTAATCATGCATAGCAAGTTGTTCGAGATGGCTTTGGATATCAGCAATCCGTGGTTCGTGAACGGCATCGACTTCGATGCAACTGCCAAGCGATTGATTGGCGATCAACATCGATTTCGTTGCCGGCAGTCGCTTCCCGTATCCATAGATCGCCGGCGGCCATCACGTACATAGCACCGTTGTCAAGCGCTGCCAGCACTTGAACTTTTTTTCCAGCACGACTGCTTTCTCGAAGAGCGCGCGCCTCGCATCAAGCTGCCTGACGGCCGCGTGGCGCTCGTCGAGCCCGAGTGAGCCGGTAAAGCTCAAGAGGCTTCACGCTGCTGTTCGAGGCAATGGGGTACTGATGCTCGTCCAGCAGATGCCGTTCACCGCAGTCGCCCGTACCGTCGGCGGGTCCTGGCATCGTGTGAACGCCATTTGTAAACCTATGTCGAACTCGCGCTCGACAAGATCGACCTGTCGGACATGACGAGCATTGCCGTCGACGAAACGTCCTACCAGCGCGGACAAAACTATCTGACGCTCGTGGCTGATGCGCTCGAACGCAAAGTCGTGTTCGTGACCGAAGGCAAGAATGCCTCGACGATCGAAGCGTTCGTCGCGAGCATGGGGGAGAGCCCAAGCAGATCACGTCGGTCACAGCATTGACATGCCACCCGCGTTCATCAAAGGCGTCGAGACGAACCTGCCGAATGCTCGCATCACCTTCGACAAGCTCCACGCCGTCGCTCATGCGTCGAAAGCCGTGGACCCAATGCGGCAAATCGAGCAGCGAACCGATCCGGAACTCAAGGGATTGAGATGGTCGCTGCTGAAGGATCGCGACCGGCTGACCGCCGCACAACGCGCCGATCTCGATGCCCTGATCGTGAACGTCACGACCAAGCGGACCGCCCGCGCGTGGCGCTATCGCGAGCAACTTCGGGAGATTCTCGATCGCAAGCAGATCAACGTCGTCAGCGACATGTTCGAGCAGTGGTGCACGAACGTCATGCACTCGCAGGTCGATCCGATGAAGGACGTCGCCCGCATGATCCGCAGTCATGTCCGACGGTATCGCCGCCTGGACCCAGACGCGTCAGACCGACAGCTTCCTGGAAGCCATCAACGGACTCTTCCAGGCCCCCACAGCGAAAGGCCAGGGCGGGGATACACCAACCTCACGACCATGCGCACCGTGCCATTTCTGATCGCTGGCAAGCTCGACTTCTCGAAGATCAACCCTATATGTCGCCTAACCCACTCAAATTTCAAGATAGCCAGAATGTTGCGTGTCAGAAGCACTACCAACGAACCCAGCGGGAGCCGAAACTGACCACCATGAAAAAGTCTAGGCGGCCTCAAATCTGAAGTGCAACACCTACGAGAGGTATTGTGTTGCGATGAGAACCTACAAACACCTGGGTTGTGAAGAGCCCACAATGATCCAGCTGAACCTGGAGCAGGGGGGGGGGGGGGGGGGGGGGGGGGGGGGGGGGGGGGGGGGGGGGGGGGGGGGGGGGGGGGGGGGGGGGGGGGG
>JAYFSB010000036.1:0-9270 GCA_040946865.1 Burkholderia sp. | reverse complement strand
AACTTCGTTCATGATCGATTCGCTTCGCAGGCTTGACGACATCACGAATGCAGACACTTGATCAGCATTGCCTTAAGTCCCCCATCGAAGCCCGTCAGGCAGCGCTCTTGCCACTTGATCGCAAAATCGTGTCTAAACAACCGGATCCGGTACAGCGCACGAAGCACCTGGGTCTCACGGCCAGGAGGTGAACCTGGGTTCAGGTTGCCGAGCCGCGGCGCGGGCCGCGCGGCGCGTCGCTGCGGCGATTGCCGCCACCGCTCGAGGACTTGCCGCTCCAGCTGCCGCCGTAGCTGCGGCCGCCGTTGCCGCCGCGCGGACGGCCGCGGCTTGGTCCGTTGCGCGGCTCGAATCCTTCGATCACGTTGACCGGCAGCGGCGAGCGCACGAAGCGTTCGATGCGCTTCAGGGCACCCTGTTCGGCGTGGTGCACCAGGCTCACTGCGATGCCCGCGCGGCCCGCGCGGCCGGTACGGCCGATCCGGTGCACGTAGTCCTCGGCGAATTTTGGCAGATCATAGTTGAAGACGTGCGTGATGCCGGGAATGTCGATGCCGCGCGCGGCCACGTCAGTGGCCACCAGCACGCGCACGCGGCGCTCACGCAGCGCACGGATGGTACGGTTGCGTGCGCCTTGCGGCAGGTCGCCGTGCAGCGCGGCCGATTCGAAACCGGCATCGGCCAGGCGGCCGGCCAGCTGGTCGGCGTCAATCTTGGTGGCCGTGAAAATGATCGCCTGGTCCAGCGCGTCGTCGCGCAGCAGGTGGTCGAGCAGGCGATCCTTGTGGTCGCGGTCGTCGACGTAGTGAACCGTCTGGGCAATGTTGGTGCGCGCCTCCAACTTCTGGACGACCTCGATGTGCTCCGGATCCTTCAGCAGGCGGCTGGTCAGCGAGCCGATCTTGCTGTCCAGGGTGGCCGAGAACAGCATAGTCTGGCGCGAGGCTGGGGTGGCCGCGACGATGGTCTCGATGTCGTCGATGAAGCCCATGTCGAGCATGCGGTCGGCTTCGTCGAGCACCAGCATCTTGAGCTCGGACAGGTCAATGCGGCCGCGCTCGAGGTGGTCGAGCAGTCGGCCCGGCGTGGCGACCAGGATTTCCGGGTTCTTCGCCAGCAGCATCAGCTGCTGGCCATAGGCCACGCCGCCGAGGATGCTGACCGTACGCAAGCGGCGCAGGTGCCTGCCGTAGGTCGAGGCTGCAGTGGTGACCTGCATCGCCAGTTCACGCGTGGGAGTCAGCACCAGCAGGCCCGGGCGGGCCACCGGCTGCGGGCGGCGCTGGCGGCAGTCGGCCGATTGCGGCTCGCGCGATTGTTGCGCTTGGGTCTTCTGCAGCTTGGCGAATCGCTCGATCGCGGGCAGCATAAAGGCGGCCGTCTTGCCGGAGCCGGTCGGGCTCGACACTAGGAGGTCGCGACCCGCGATGCCGGCGGGGATCGCGCGCTGCTGAACCGGGGTCGGCTTCACGTAGCCGGCGGCCTGCAGGGCGGAGATGATCTCCGGCGACAGCCCGAGCGACGCGAAGCTCGGTTCGCCGTCGGCCGGTTGCGCAGCCTCGGTGGACGCGGCAACGGCGTCGGTCAGAGCGAGTGCCTGGTCGGCAATCGCGTTGAGTGGACTTTGGGGTTGGCTCGGAATCATATCAATCCTTGAAACACGGTGGGTGAAACGTCGGCGCCAATCGTGCATGCCCAAGTCGACAATGCATCGAGCAAATCGGGAACGTGACAGACGTCCGCGTTCGAGGAACGCAGACTCTCTCACGGGTGCGTTAGAAGCTGTTTCGGGTGCAGCACACGGCGGGAATCCGGAATTCGCCGAACACGCCGCCAGCCTGATACTTTGATGGCCGCGAGGGCCCAGAGAGGCAGGAGGGGACAGGTTCTAAACTGGATTGGAGCGAAACGTACGAGGCGTCAAAGCGGGGCTGGATGAGCAGCCAATACGTGACGCGGAACGGATTATAGAGGAATTTGCTGCAGCGCGCCACTGGTATCGTGGCGTCTTTAGGGCTTCCGCATGAAGAGGTCCGTGTGGCCAGGGTTTGGCGGTGTACCGTTCGTAGTTGAAGGTTGGGACGGCGGAGCTTCATAGGTTAGGCAGTGTTCACATTTACGACTGACCCAAACGCGCAGGCAGGCGATACAAACACGAGATAGCTCTCGGCAAGCTTGTCATATCAAATGGAGACGCGGCGAAAATACTTAGAACAATGCTGAACAAGTGCCTGCATTCGTGATGCCGTCAAGCCTGCGAAGCGAATCGATCATGATCTCGCCCATTACGGACGCACCTGTGCCATCAATCGTGCGCGGCACAGATAAACGTTGGCCAGCGCCAGGGTGACGAAGGCGCGGTTCGCATTCTTCGCAAGCCCAAATTTTCGACTTGTTGCGGTTCTTGCGGCGCGCCACCTCGTCGACTACGCCGTTGCGACGCGTGCGTCGATTCGTGAAGTCGCACGCTTTGGTGCCTTGCCATGAATCCGTGCCTTCTGACTCACGTAGGCGTTATCGCCGTAGACGCGCCGCTCTTGCCCATGCAGCAGTTGCAGCATCGCATGCTTGTCGTGGACGTTGGCCGTCGTCACCACCGCACTGTGAGCCAGGCCGCTCCGACTATCGACGCCGATGTGCAGTTTCATGCCGAAGGTGCCAATTGCCGCTCTTTTTCGTCTGACGTATCTCGGGATCACGCGCCTTCTGTTCATTTTTCGTCGAACCCGATACCCTGATCGTAAGCGACCCGGCATGGCCGTCGTAGACGCCAGCAAAGATCGACGCCAAAGTGGTGTCCATCATTTTCGAAGTGATGGACATCACTTTGTTAGACACAGAGAAGCCGGGTAGCCGCAAAGGGCGCCCGAACCATAGTCCTGGGTTCCAGCGTCGCATAGCAATCGCCGCGCGCTAGCCAGGTGCTTCAGTCGCCAAACTGACCCGCGAGCATGGTCTGAATGCGAATCTGGTGTTCACCTGGCGACACTGGTATCGTGCCAAGCAAAGGGCGTCAGAGGCAACGCTGCTGCCAGTGACGGTCGGGAGTGATATGAGGCTGGAGGCCATCGCAGCGCCACCAATCAAACCGGAGATCGCGGAACCGGCCGTACCCGTTGGCACGATTGAAGTCCAGATCGAACGACCGGTGGTCAAGGTCGACGGCGTTGTCGACCGCGATATGCTGCGAACCGTATTGCAAAGCCTGCGATCATGATCTCTTTGCCTACCGATACACGTATCTGGCTTGCGGCGGGCGTCAACGATAGGCGTTTCGGATTCCAGGGACGTAAGCAACTCGGCAAGGCCGGCCCCCATTCGTACGCGCGTGAGGCAAGATGATGAGCACGTGGAATTTGTGTGGATCACGTGAGATCGCGCCCACGATCAGCGATCGTGGACACGATTTATCTGGGTCTAGTCGGCAATCAGGTAACGGACGGGGGAATGGCGGCTCGACTTGAGCTTGCCCGCGACGTTCCAGGGCAGCAGCTCGTCGATGCGGGTGATGAGGTAATCAGCGATGTGAGTCAGGACGTATTCCAGATAGGCGCGCGGATTGATGCCGTTGAGCTTGCACGTCCCGATCAGACTGTACATTGCAGCAGCCCGTTCGCCTCCGGTGGCGGAGCCAACGAACAGATACTTGCGTCCGAGCGCGACCCAGCGTAGAGCGTTCTCGGCAAGCGGGTTGCTGATCTCGGCCCGGCCGGCCTCGCAGTAGAACACGAGCGCTGCCCAGTGGTTCAACGAGTAATTGATTGCTTTGACGAGCGTAGACTTGGTCGACAGCGTCGCGAGTTTCTCCCTGATCGTTGCCTCGAATGTGGCGAGCAGCGGCTTGCCCCGGATATCGGCTTCGATGCCGTAGCGCTCGCCAATCATCGCGAGCAATGTCTGGGTGTCCGAGCTCGGCGTGCTCGCGTACAGTTGATCGAAGCCGGCGTAGGCATCCGCCTACAGAATGCCGCGACACGGACAAGTTGCTCGGACACGTCCTCACCGAGCATCGGCATCTCAGTGCCGCACTTTTCGCATGCTGCATATCGACAGCGCCGCGCCCCGCCGCCAGCTCCTCGAGCCGGGTCTCGAGGTTCGAGATCTGGTGATCGGGTTACTCGGACTTGCGACCGAAGTGCATGCGTTTGAGCTTGTCGATTAGCGCTTTCAGACGTTTGATCTCCTGATCACGCGCAGCAAGCTCTTGCACCATTTTCTCGAACGAGGCTTTTGTTGTTCTTCGATCGATGCCTGCTGCTCGAGCACCAGGGCATGGGGCTCGGCAACGGTATCAGGAGGTGGCGCGCGTCAAGCGCTTGCGCGCGGGTTACAACATCGCCAGCGCGACAGTACGCCGAGGCTGTCGCCAATCGATGCTCTCGAGCAACATCGACAACTGATCGCTCGTCAGATGGATCTTGCCACCGTCGGCCTGCGGCCAGATAAACCAACCTCGCTCCCATCGCTTTGGAAGCAGCCAGAGCCCGTCATCAGTGGCCCACAGCATCTTGACGAGATCGCCGCGGCGGCACCCACAGATGAATAGGTGGCCACCCAGCGGATTTTTTCGAGCGCTGTCTGTACTTTCGCAGCCAGTCCCTGGAACCCGAAACGCATATCGGTGACGCCTGCCGCAAGCCAGATACGTGTGCCGGTAGGCAAAGAGATCATGATCGTAGGCTCTGCAATGCGGTTCGCAGCATATCGGGAACGACAACGCCGTCGACTTTGATCACCGCTCGTCCGATCCGGACTTCAATCGTGCTAACGGGTACGGCCGGTTTTGCGATCTCCGATTTGATTGGTGGCGCTGCGGTGACCTCCGGCCTCATATCGCTCACGACCGTCACTGGCAGCAGCGTTGCCTCTGACGCCCTTTGCTCGGCACGATACCAGTGTCGCCAGGTGAACGCCAAATTCGCATTCAGACCATGCTCGCGGGCCAGTTTAGCAACTGAAACACCTGGCTCGCACACGGCGATTACGATGCGACGCTGGAACTCAGGACTATGGTTCGGGCGTCCTTTGCGACTACCCGGCTTCTCTGTGTCTAATTAAAGTGGTGTCCATCACTTCGAAAATGATGGACACCACTTTGGCGTCGATCTTTGCTAACGTCTACGACGGCCATGCCGAGTCGCTTACAGCTTTGCCGGCCCACTCGAGCTCGACGAGCGCCACGCAGCCGTCAGGCAGCTTGATGCGAGGCGTGCACACTTCGAAAAAGCAGTCGTGCTGGAAAAAGTACAAGTGCCGGCAACGAAATCGATGTTGACCGTCAACCGCTTTGCAGTCGCGTTGAAATCGATGCCGTTCACGAACCACGGATCGCTATACCCAAAGCCGTCTCGAACAACTTGCTATGCATGACTACCGTCGCTCACGTGCAAATCAAACAATTTACTACCCACTCGAAATTCAACAGAGGCAGTTTATTGTTTTGCTTCCAGAGAGTCGCCAGGCAAGGCCGCCGTCCCGCCTCAGTTGCGCGGCGATATTCGCCGCCGCAAGGTTCCGACACGGCGGTGCCATCCGGCCTGGGACGACAGTAAGCATCGCATGAACGGCACCCGCACGAGAAGCTTCCGCGCCGTCTGCCGGGCGATTTGGGAGAGCGCCTGCCGCTGCGCCTGCTCGCACATCGCAATGATCTCACGCGGGTTGAGCGTCACGCGCATCGCCCGCTGACGCTCCACCGCGACGGCATATGCATCGTGCAGTTTCGCCTGGCGGGCAAGCGCCACCTTGCTCGACATCGGCACACGATACCGTGACGTGACACGCATGACCGAGGAGAAATCGGTCGCACAGGAATAGCGCACCCATAGCACCCAGTCCTCGAGTTGGTCGAGATCCTCGTCTAATCCGCCGAACGCCTCGGGCAGGCTGCGATGAAACAGAGCTGCCTGGATCGGCATCAGGTTTTCCTGCCACAGTATCGTGCGCGAATACGGGCGATATTTTAGCGAGACCGGCCCCTCCCGATACGTCGCCGTGTCCGCCGTCAGCTGCACGAACTCCGTCGGCACCTCGTGTGCCGCGCTGTACACGACTCGGTTCGAACTCGCCCGGGCGAGCTGCATCAGCGTCTCGACATGATCGGCATAAAACTGGTCGTCATCGTCGAGGAAACCGATCCATTCCCCTCGCGCCAACGACAAGCCCAGATTTCCCGCCGCGCTACGTCCCGCCGGTACGCCGGTTGCCTGGTAGCGAAGCTCGAGCCGGCTGGCAAATTCCCTTTCGATCATGTCGCGGCTCTCAGCCGGCCCGTCCACCACCACCACCACCTCGATGCGTGGATAGGTCTGGTGCCGCAGCGACATGAGCGCCTCGCGCAGCAGTGCGGGGCGGTGGTGAGTTCGCACGATGATCGAAACGAGCGGCGCGGCATCTGCATCGATCTGCTCGGTGGCCGCGGCGACGAAGGCACCGTCGCGCTGCTCACCATAGCCCCAGAAGCGAAATTCCGGACGAAAACCACTCGCCCGGCTGGGTGCCCCCGAGCGCCGAAAATAGGCGGCGCTTGCCAGGTATCGGAACAGCACGCCGAGATAGCGGCGTCTGGCATGCGCAAAGCGCGCCGGCCGCGCGAATTCCGCCAGCCAGCACGCGAAGCCGCGCATCACGTCGCCCCAGGAGCCGAAGCGCGTGCGCAACTGCAGCGAAGCGAGCATCCCCTGCGTGATCTGCAGCGGCTTGACTTCCCCCGGCTTCGAGTAGGTATGGTGTACAGCGACGGCGCGAGGCACGTAGCGTAGTGCCCAGCCCTCGGCACGCAGGCGCCACGAGAGATCGACGTCCTCGCCATACATGAAGATGCGAGGCTCGAACCCGCCCACCTGCGCAAACGCCGTGCGCCTGAACACTACGGCGGCACCCGTCACCCAGTCGGTCCGCAGCGTGACAGGATCGTAAAGCTTTGGATGTTCGTACGGTACCTGCCGCAACTCCCAGGCACCCACTTCGCCCGACGACGCATCGATGACCTCGCGCAGTTCCGCCAGCGCGTTCGAATGCAGGTATACATCGGGATTGAGGACGAAGAAGAATGGCGCGTCGACGGATTCGAACGTCGCGTTGTGCGCGGTACCGAAGCCCAGATTCTGCGATGAGTGAAAAATCGACACCGGAAACGGATAAGCACTGCAGCCGCGCATGAATCGGTCCCGGCGTGCCATGTCGTGGGGGTCGTTGTTGCGCAGCCACACGCTGATTTCGACGCGGGTATCCGACGCCTGCGCCGCGAGGCTGTCCAGCAAGGCGGCCACCACGGCCTCATCTTCTCGGTACACCACCACGGACAGGTCAAATCGCATGTTTCATCCCACGTTCGCGACGCACGTCGAGCATCGTCAGCATGGTTGCCGTATCAGCCCAGTCGACGAACAATTCTGCGCGCCACGATCTTCGAATTGTCGTAGGTTCTCCGCGCAATCCGATAGAGCGTAGGATGCCTGCTGAAGAAGCGGCGCAGAAAATCCAGCCTGGCCCGGCCACTGAGAACGGCGATGTCGTGCTCGAGCTTCTGAATCCATTTACGCTGCTCGACGAAGAGCTTGATGGTACCTGGCGGGAAGACGTGATACTGACCGTTGTGCTTGTCGACGATCCTCTCGTAGTTGCGCTGCCACTCCTCTTGCGAGTGAATCGAAAACGACGATTCGCCCGCGCGCCATTTACGGTAGATACCGGTAATCTCCGAATCGCTTGCGACGCCACAGACAAATATCGTACGCATCTCGAAATCCCAGTCCTCCGTTGTGTCGAGCGACTCGTCGAACCGGATACCGAGATCCTGGAAAGCAACGCGCGGAAACGCATAGGCATGCGTCGGTGAATAGTTCTGCGACAGATGGGCAAAGAAGTCAAAATGAGACGGATAAGGCGTGGTAATCGCCGAGACGGTTCGGTAGCCCAGCGCGCCATCCGGCCGAGTACCCGTCGCCACGATGTCCTGCTCCGCGCTGACCGCGCGCAGCACGCAGCCCGAGGCTCGATCGCTCAAGGTCTTGAACGTTTCGACCCAGTGGGCGAACAGCAGTTCGTCGTCGTCGCAGATCGAGATGTAGTGTCCTCGCGCCGCCTCGAAACCGTCATTGAGTGGCGTGGCGCGGCCACCTCGGTCGCAGCGGATCATCCGGACGCGATTGCGCATGAATTCGGGTAGATCCTCCACGATGCGCTTCACCGCGAAAAACGTCTCCTCCGCCACCTTGTGCGTCACCACGATCAGCTCGAAATCCTGGCAGGTCTGTGCGGTCAGGCACAGCAGGACGTCGCGCAGATTGCCAAGCCGCTTGCCCTGCGTGCGGGTGATGACGGACAGGAACGGTCGCGGCTTGCCGCTGTCGACCAGCAGCGGAACGTCCTCGCGCGCGCCCGGCAGATAGGCGCGCACCAGCTGGTTGACCGTGCTGAACGCATCCGCCGATTCGCGGATCTGACTCAGATAGCGCGAGGCGAAGGTCTTGCCGGTCAGCAGAGGATGGGCAAGCGGAAACGCCTGATCGCTGGTTTCCAGGAAGTAGTCGCGCACGCCCACCTGACGCCAGCCGTTACGCGTCGTCATCGCCGCGAGCAGGCGCTCGGTATGGTGGATCACGTGGGTGTGATCGAGTAGCCCCGACAGCGTGTAGTCCCAGTGCCCGGTCAGCAGCTTCGCGCCGAGATCGCGATGGCCAGCGTTCGGTACACTGATCACGAGCAGGACCGAACGCTGCGCCGCGAAATCGCGCAGGCGAGCCAGCAGCTCCGGCCCATTGACGATGTGCTCGAGCGTGTCGATCACCGAGATGGACACAACCTCCCTGCCCTGGACGGCCGCCTCGATTTCGGCGAATATCTCGTCAAGGCGATGCAGATCAATCTGCCGAGCTTCGAAGCCACGACTGCGTAGGTTTTGCAGGGAATCGCCGTCCGCATCGAAACCGATATAGGTACGTCCTAGATCGCGAATCGGTTCCGCGATCGCGCCGTATCCGCATCCGATGTCCAGGTGCACGCCGTCACGTACGCCGAACTCGGTCACCAGTGAGACGACGTTGCCGTACACGGATTGCTCTTGGTAGTGAAACTGGTAGGTTGCGTTCATAGTTTAGGCAGTGTTCACATTTACGATTAGCCCAAACGCGTAGGCAAGCGATGCAAACACGAGATAGCTCTCGGCAAGCTTGTCATATCAACAAGTAGCGACGCGGCGAAAATGCTTAAGGCAATGCTGATCAAGTGTCTGCATTCGTGATGTCGTCAAGCCTGCGAAGCGAATCG
>JAYFSB010000035.1:0-9389 GCA_040946865.1 Burkholderia sp. | reverse complement strand
TGCCTTGCTCGGATCATATCTACCGATCTATAACGGCTGTCCCACGGGGACGGCGGACTTGATCAGCATTGCCTTAAGGTCCGGTGCCACGATGCGCAGCAGGTAATCGGCATCGGTCCCCACCGCTGCATCGAGCACTTCGGCAAGCACGTCGCTCTGCTGCTGGAACTGCTCGATGATCGAATCGCCATGGTGCTTGAGCTAGGCTCGTGAAGGCGGTTACGCCGAGCTGCTGATGGGTGGCGCGTCCGAAGCGCTGCAGCACACGTCAAGTAGGGCCAGCTCGACGTGGCTGAGTTCCAGTATGAAGATTTTTTGCGTCAAATATCGTATCGATGCGTGATTATCGCATCACAGTAGGTGGGTTTCACGTCGAGACTGCATCTTTCCCGCGCGGTGCCTTTCTCCACATCCCCCTCGAACTGCACGCTGCGATCGTAGCGTGCAGGCACCCCTACCTATTTCGAACGATTACGAAACAGCGGATGGGGTAGATATAGGGCGAAACCGACATTTCTGTGGGCCGCGCGAATCACGGCTGTCAGCGCGCGCCACGCCGCTGCCGCCGATTCTTCACGGCTTCGCCATAAAAGTACCACGCAAAACAAAATGTGCGTCAACGGTTTACCGTCAACGCGCGTTCCTTTGAGAACGGAAAGCTGTGAAAAGGCGCGAGCCTTCGGCTTTCCAAGCCGTTCATAAGGCGCACGTAAGACTCCCAGGTGCGCCGCGAAATAGGGTCAAAGCTTTCCAGTTTCAGTACGTTTTGCCGCTGTATAATCAGCAACGCATATGGCTTGGAAAGCGCGCTCGCTTCTTCGCACAGCCTGAGTTCGCCGCCGCTGGACGGCGAACGGGCACGCCAGAAATTGATCCCGGCTTCGAGTTCGTGGATCGAGATGTCGGACATATATATAGTTGGAATTTTGTTCGCTAGCCGCCTTGCCTGTCGTCAGCCACGCGACAGGCTGTTGAAAACAGCGTCGTCGTGCTGTCCAAGCCGACCCATTGTACTTGAGCGAATCTCATGGGACTCATCCTCATCGAAGACGACCGCCCCATCGCACGCGGCATCCAGAGCCGCCTCGAACAAGCAGGCTTCACCGTCGACATGGTTCATGACGGCATTTTCGCTGAGCAGGCGCTCGCGCAGAATCGCCATGAACTGGTGATCCTCGACCTGGGCCTGCCCGGCATCGATGGCATGACCCTGCTGTCGCGTTTCCGCCAGACCAACCGCCACACGCCGGTGATCGTGCTGACCGCGCGCGATGAGCTGAACGACCGCGTGCAGGGCCTCAACTCGGGTGCCGACGACTACATACTTAAGCCCTTCGAGCCGGCCGAGCTGGAAGCGCGGATCCGCGCTGTGATGCGCCGCAACCGCCCGCACAGCGACATGCCGCGTCCGGAAGTTTCGCTCGGCGGCGTGCGTCTGTCAGGCGTCGATCGCCGTATTTTCAACGACGACAAGCCGCTCGAACTGTCGCCGCGCGAATTCGCGGTGTTCGAGATGCTGCTGCTGCGCCACGGTCGCGTAGTCAGCAAGGTCCAGCTGCAGGATCACCTGACCCACTTCGGCGGTGACCTCGGCGACACCGCGATCGAAGTCTATGTGCACCGTGTGCGCAAGAAGCTCGAGCAGTGCCGTGTCGAGATCGTCACGGTACGCGGCTTTGGCTACCTGTTGCAGGAAATTCGCCAGCCGGCCAGCGTCTGAGGCCGCGCGCTCGCCGCGGCCCTGACGCGGTACCGCCGCCGCGCCCGGTTCATGCCGGGCGCGGCTTTTTGGATAGTTGACGCGATGTCTACTGAACCGGCTGCTTCCAGTCTGCGCCGCTCGCTGCTGCGCCGCCTCGCCGCCCCGCTGTCGATGCTCGCGCTAATGAGCGGCCTGATCGCCTACTGGCTGGCCTGGCAGTACACGCAGCACGTGATCGACCGCTCGCTGGCCGATCTCGCCACCGCGATTTCCAAGCAGATCCAGATCGCCGGGCCCGACGCGCCGTTCACGGTGCCGCCGCTGGCGCAGGCGATGTTCTCCGATCCCGCCGAGCAGCTGATCTACCGCATCAGCGACGGCGAATACGAGCTGGCGGGCGACTCGCGGCTGCCGCTGCAGGGTACCAGCGTGCACCGCATGCATTACGCCTACGTGTTCGAGTCCGACTACGAGGGCCAGGCCGTGCGCGTCGCGCAGGTGCGCGTGGAGCAGGCCCACAGTGGCAATCCGATGATCGTCGAAGTGGCCCAGCCGGTGCGGCATCGCTACCAGATCGCAGCAGAGTTCCTGGTGGCGATCATGATGCCGCTGCTGTTGCTGCTGTTGGCCGGCTGGGGCATCGTCTGGTGCGTGGTGAACCAACAGCTCGGGCCGCTCACGCACCTGGCCGATTCGCTGAACCGGCAGACCCATACCTCGCTGGAGCCGGTCGACGAGACCGAGGTGCCGCTCGAGATCCGGCCGCTGACCAGCGCCATGAACGCGCTGCTCGGGCGCTTGAAGACCGCGCTCGACGCCCAGCGCAAGTTCATCGCCGATGCCGCTCACCAGCTACGCACGCCGCTGACCGCCGTGAAGCTGCATGCTGAGCAGGCCGCCGTGGCGCGCGCCCCCCAGCAGACCCTGACCGCAGTGCACGAATTGCGCGCCGCCGCCAATCGCGCGGTGCGGCTCTTGAATCAGCTGCTGTCGCTGGCGTGCACTGAGCCGGGCGAGCAGACGGCCCGCTTCGTCGACGTCGACCTGGCGGCGCTGGCCTTCGAGACCGGTGCCGAGTGGGTGCCGCGCGCGCTGGCTAGCCATGTCGACCTGGGCTTCCAGACCGATGGCCATGCCGCCGGCAGTGGCTGCGCCGCCTCGACAGGCGACGACAGCGAGGAGCTGCCGCCCGACGAATTTGACCTCGCCAGCGTGCCGCCGCTGGTGGTGCGCGGCAACCCGGTGCTGCTGCGCGAGGTGATCGCGAACTTGCTCGACAATGCGCTGAAATACATGCCGCTGGCGCGCCCCGAAGGCTCGCGCATCACGCTGAATGTCTCGCAGGTGACGCTCGGCAACGGTCGCGCCGCCGCCGAGATCGTGGTTGAGGACAATGGTTCGGGAGTGCCGGCCGGGCAGCAGGCCGACCTGTTCAAGCGCTTCTTCCGCGGCGACGCGCAGAGCGGCAATGGAGTGGAGATCGGCGCGGGCCTGGGTCTGGCGATCGTGCACGACATCATCGCGATGCACGACGGCGCGGTGTCGCATGCCGATGCGCCCGAAGGCGGCTCGTGCTTCATCGTGCGGATCCCGCTTGCCGCCCGAGCGCCGTCATGCACAGGCTCTCTTACTTCTTCTGGGTCTTCGCGGAATCGTGTGGGTAAAAAAGAGCCATTTTTCAGATCTTGGGCAGTATGCACGTGAGGATCTTCAGGCGTAGATACTCTTCGTCACGCAGTCCATACACTCGTTGCTGAATAACGCGGATCTTGTTGTTGAGTCTTTCAACGAAGTCGAGCAGCACCTTGTTCTCAGGGTTGCAATGAGCAGCGATTTCGTCAGAGTTATTGCCGAAAGTGGTGTGCGGCGGACAGACAGAATTTTTGCCCCTGTTGAATTTCGAGTGGGTGATAAATTGCCCGATTTTTACGTGAGCGACGGTAGTCATACATAGCAAGTTGGCTTTCTTGAAAAATGAGTGGGTTACACGACATGTGGGTTGATCTTCGAGAAGTCGAGCTTGCCGGCGATCAGAAACAGTACGGTGCGCATGGTCGTGAGGTTGGTGTATCCGCGCGCCTTTCGCTTGGGGGCTTGGAAGAGTCCGTTGATGGCTTCCAGACAGGTGTTGGTCTGACAACGTTTGGGTCCAGGCGACGATGCCGTCGAAATGACTACGGATCATACGGGCGACGTCCTTCATCGGATCGACTTTCGAGCGCATAACGTTCGTGCACCACTGCTCGAGCATGTCGCTGACGACGTTGATCTGTTTGCGATCGAGAATCTCCCGAAGTTGCTCGCGATAGCGCCACGCGTGGGCGGTCCGCTTGGTCGTGACGTTCACGATCAGGGCATCGAGATCGGCGCGTTGCGCGGCGGTCAGCCGGTCGCGATCCTTCAGCAGCGGCCATCGCAATCCCTTGAGTTCCGGATCAGTTCGCTGCTCGATTCGCCGCATTGGGTCAACGGCTTTTGACGCATGAGCGACAACGTGGAACTTGTCGAAGGTGATGCGAGCATTCGGCAGGTTCGTCTCGACGCCTTTGATGAACGCGGGTGCCATTTCAATGCTGACCGACGTGATCTGCTCGGGCTCCCCCCGTGTCACAATAGTTGTGGCCCAGAATAGGATCTGGGAATCCGGGGGCGAAATGAGGACGAGAAGTGGTAAAGTACGGACAGGTATTCAAGGACAAGGTGGTTACAAGGCTGCTGCCGTTGGAGAACGCGTCGGTTGAAGATGTCGCGTAGGAAACGCGCGTGAACGTGGGCACGCTGGAGCGTTGGCGTAGTGAGTGTCGCTGTCCAGGCCCGCCCGTGGACGGGCCTGGACAGCTGCATCGCGACTGGACGCCGTGCTCACCACTGCCGCGCTGGACGAGACATCGCGCAGCGCATAATGCCGCGAGAACGGCGTGTATCCGCAGAAGCTTGCTGTCTGGCCGGGGACGCGGTCACCCAGGCGTTGGCCGACCCGCAGGACGTGCGTGCCACGCCTGGGCAAACGAAAGCGGATCGCCGCCGGATCAAAGAACTCGAGCGCGAAGTTCGGCACAAGGACCATGCGCTGACCGAGACGACCGCCTTGTTGGTGCTGTCAAAAAAACTCGAGGCGATTTTCCACAAGGGAGAGGATGAATGATCGGTCTCGGGGATCGCCAGATAACTGTCCGAAACATCGAAGCGGCTCATCAGACCGGTGTACGGTTGCGCCTGTCTTTGCGAGACTGCGCCAGCATTGAACGTACGCACCCTGCAACGCTGGAAGGCCCAGGATGGGCTGCAAAGCGGCGACCGTCGGCCGCCCAGGCGGTTCATCCCAAGCCAGCCGCATGCGCTTGACCGAAGAACCGGAGCGTCAGGCTGTGCTCGCAGTCGCCAACGAACCGCGCTTCGCAGATATGCCGCCTTGCGCGGATCGTGCCGGCGCTGGCCGACGAAGGCGTCTATCTGGCAAGCGAATCAACCCTCTGTCGGTTACTGTGGGCGCAAGGTCAGAACGTTCATCGCGGTCCGGCCAAAGCGCGCCCCAAGCCAGCCGCGAGCCGAGTATGCACATCGCGAGCACAGTTCGCCAGGTCTGGTGCTGGGATATGACGTATTTGCCTGCCACCGTGGCCGGCATGTGGTTCTACCTGTACCTGATTTTTTCAAATATAAACAGACCCTAGCGATGGACGCGTTCCGGCAGCTCTGGCCAGAGGTCGAGCTCGACATCGTCTCGGGCTTCCATGTCGACCCGGTCGGGCTGTTGCACCAGGACCACGCCGGCCTAGTGATCCTGCAGATGATGGTGGCGAGCCGGCGCGACGCTGTGTCGGGCGAGCTCTACGCGGCGACCCTACATGGTCAGTTTCATGCGTACCCTGCTCTCGACCAGTGCCGGCGTGCTGCTCGAGATCGTGCTGCTGTGACATCGACATGACGTTCGCCGGATGGCCGCGATTGCTGCTGCGTCACAAAAAGGCGGGAGCGGCACCGGGCGAGGCGGGTAAAATTGCGGCAAACAATGATTTTCCCGCTTCTCGGAGCTCAGCAATGTCTATTTCCCGACGTACCACGCTGTCGAAATACCTAATCGAGCAGCAGCGTAAGAATCACAACCTACCCGCCGATTTGCGCCTGTTGATCGAGGTGGTCGCGCGCGCCTGCAAGGCGATCAGCTACCACGTCTCGAAGGGCGCGCTCGGCGAGGCGCTCGGTATGGCCGGCAGCGAGAACGTGCAGGGCGAGGTGCAGAAGAAGCTCGACATCCTCTCCAATGAGATCTTGCTCGACGCCAACGAATGGGGCGGCAACCTTGCCGCGATGGCCTCCGAGGAAATGGAGACCTTCTTCCCGATCCCCGAGAACTACCCGCGCGGCGAATACCTGTTGGTGTTCGATCCGCTCGACGGCTCTTCGAACATCGACGTCAACGTCTCGATCGGCACGATCTTCTCGGTGCTGCGCTGCCCGGATGGCCAGCAGGCCACCGAGCAATCCTTCCTGCAGCTCGGCACCAAGCAGGTCGCCGCCGGCTATGCCGTATACGGCCCGCAGACAGTGTTGGTGCTGACCACCGGCAACGGCGTGAACTGCTTCACGCTCGATCGCGAGCTCGGTTCCTGGGCGTTGACGCAGAGCAACATGCAGATCCCGGCCGACACGCGCGAATACGCGATCAACGCCTCGAACGCGCGCCACTGGTACGAGCCTGTCAAGCGCTACGTGGACGAACTGAACGCAGGCAGCGCAGGCCCGCGCGGCGAGAACTTCAACATGCGCTGGATCGCCTCGATGGTGGCCGACGTGCACCGCATCCTGAACCGCGGCGGCATCTTCATGTACCCGGCCGACGCCCGCACGCCGCACCACCCGGGCAAGCTGCGCCTGATGTATGAGGCGAACCCGATGTCCTTCATCGTCGAGCAGGCGGGCGGTGCCGCGACCACCGGCAGCGAGGGCATCCTCGATGTCCAGCCGACCGGCCTGCACCAGCGCGTGCCGGTGATCCTCGGCTCGAGGAACGAGGTCGAGCGCATCACTCGCTACCACCAGGAAGCGGCCACGAAGTAAGCGCTTCGGCACCGCCGGCCGGCTTGCGGCGGTGCCGCAAAAAATCGCCTCGGGGGCCAGGTGACCGGCGACGGACATCCGGGCTCGAGGTGATCAGTGGCCAAGGTGGTGCCAATGGTGTGCAGGCAACAGGACACGAGCGCAGCAGGATCAAGCACTTAGTCGAAACCGGCACCGATTTTGAAAATTTTCTCGCCAGACCTCTTGTCATACTCGCAAAAATCACCATATAGTCTCGATTGTTTTTGCCGGTGTAGCTCAGCTGGTAGAGCAGCGCATTCGTAATGCGAAGGTCGTAGGTTCGACTCCTATCTCCGGCACCATTCATGTTTTCATCATATTCCAGTGCCAGAAAAAATCAATCAGAAACAAGCAGTTAGGTTTCGGCGCTGGATGAACGATCAGCGTTGCTTCGCATTCCTTGCGAAACTTTCCTATACTTAAGTTCCCATAAAATTTACGCAGGGAACTACGCATGGCATCCATCGCCTCGCACAAGGAAGGTTGGCACGCTCAGGTCTACGTATGCGGCCAGCGTGACTCTAAACTTAGCAACCTCAAAATCTGAAGTGCAACACCTACCGAGAGGCATTGTGTTGCGATGTGAACCTGCAAGCACCTGAATTGTTGTGAAGAGCGCACGATGATCCAGCTGAGCCTTGAGCAGGGATGCAAGGTGCGGGCAATTGCCCGCACCTTGCATCGCGGGCCGAGTTCGATCAGTCGCGGATTGCGACGTAACAGCTGGCGTGCACCGGAACCGGCCGCAAAGCAGGGGCTGGGCTGTCCGTTGCTCGCTGGCGACGACGATCGAGCAGTTGCTGCGTGAGCGGTACTTTCCCGAGTAGATCGCTTGTTTGCGACAGGCCCGTAAGAGCTGGCGGCACCGGGCACGACGGGGCGAAGACCGCCGGGGCAAGCATCCCGAACCGAGTCAGCATTTACGATCGTCCGGCTGAGATCGACGAGACGAGCGGATCGTGCCCGGGTACTGGGGAAGGCGACCTAATCAAGGGCGCGCATAATAATGCGTCTTCGGTTGCGACGCTGGTCGAGCGCACCTCGCTGTTCGTCTCTCACCCCTGGGCAAAATGGAGAACGCCACCACTTCGTTCGGCATGATCCTGTACTGCATCGACGCTCAGTGCCGTCTTTCCATGACCTATGATCAGAGACGGGAGATGGTCAGGCATGAGCAGCTCTGCGAGACCACCGGCATCAAGGTCTACTTCGCTGATCCGCATAGCCCTTGGCAGCGCGGGTGCAACGAGAACACCAACGGGCTGCTGCGCCAGGACATGCTCAAGGGTACGGATCTGGCCGTGTTCTCCCAGGCCGAGCTCGACGACATCGCCGGCAGATAAACACCCGCCCGCGCAAAAGCTTGGGCTGGACGTGCCCGGTCGAACTGTTCATGCCCGAATCATTTGATGCCCTCCAGGCATCGTCACGGCACCGAACTCGCCGTGCAACCATGGCAGCGGAGCTTCTATGTTCGCATGGACGAGTCCCGTCTTTCCATGGATGTCCGCTTTCACTACCTCATGCCCCAGTTGTTTCAGGAAGTGAGCGAATACACCCGATCCGGCGGAGATATACAGAATCTTCGAGTTGGATGGCGAATTTTCACCAAGGTATACAAGTACTTGGTACATGTATCTCGTCTTGCCACTCCGGTAGTAACTGTAATCTCGTTCTTCCATGTTGGAGTTGGAGTCACCTCGTTATACACATCTCGCATCAAACGGCTTCGCTACGCAGGGTCCGTAACGTAGTTTCGGCCGTAGTCATGACGTGCTGAAAGCCTTCCCAGATTGTCTTCAAGCCGAGTGCCATCGCCTTTGCGGACAAGAAAGCCACCGCACTGGGCCACCAGTCGAACCATGTCGTTCAACCTTGGCGGTTGCAGTGGCCTTCGTTGGTTCATCAACAGGTGCGCACCATCATGGATCTCGTCTGGGTTGAAGAACAATACTGCCTCGAGATCCGGGCAGGTTCGACCGAGCAGCATCAGATACGCCGCAATGCGCAACGCCACAATCATGAACAGTGTCAGCGGCACGCTTCAGCCGATCCACTACTATCGACAGTTGCATCGCTTCAACCTTGCAGCCGTTCTTCAGCACGTTAAAGAACATCTCGATTTTCCAACGTGCCCGATACCATTCGATCAACTCGACCAGTTCATCGGGGCGGGGGTGACCTGCCGGTTCGTCAACAAGCGCCACCGCACCAGCTTCACGTGTCTGTCGGCGCATCCACTTCCGCAGCCGACCATGCACGTACTTCCAATCGGCCGGCCTTGGCCGGCAAGGTGACACGCCGCACTCGCAGAGCCTGCTTGACCGTGTGCGTCTTTTGTCTCGGTCGCAATGCCATCTGAAACGGTACCTCGTCGACCAGCTCGGTTTGCTCGACTTTGCCCCATTGCTTTTCGCCGCCTTCCAGAGAGTTAAAGTCAAATCTGGCGTACAGGACGTCAGCATGATCAGGCGGTCATGCGGTTGCTGAGCCGCGCGGTGTGCTATCGGTCACCGGGACGCCGTCTTTAAAGGCAATGCTGATCAAGTTCACCGTCCCCGTGGTCCAGCCGTTATAGATAGGTGGATATGACCCGAGCAAGGCA
>JAYFSB010000034.1:0-9392 GCA_040946865.1 Burkholderia sp. | reverse complement strand
CGACCTGTTCAAGGCGCTGTCGCTTGCGCAGACGGTCGACGACTACGAAGCACTGCTGCCGTGAAATCTCGGTAAGTTCATTCAAAAACCGGGCACCTTAGCGCTAACCGATCTGACGCGATGCCGCAAGGGGCGGGTTCACCGATCGCTTACGGTGCAGCGCGCCTGCGCGCCGCTCGGCGAGGTGCCGAGCGTAGTGCGGGCCTCGGTCTGCCGCTTTGCACAAAAAGCTTGCCTGTCTGGAAAAAGTTCCATATAATCTTCTTTTTTCAGGCTCGTAGCTCAGTCGGTTAGAGTACCACCTTGACATGGTGGGGGTCGTTGGTTCGAATCCAATCGAGCCTACCAACGACAATCGGCCTCAGCGGGTTTCATGCGCTGAGGTAGTAGTAGACACTTCTCTACACACAAGGCGAATATGGTTGTGACACCGCGAACGTTGACCGAGAGCATTTCGGAGCGGCGCTAGTTGAGGAACGTTTTCGCCAGTAGTTTGGATGCACCGGAATGCGGCCCCTCGAAAGCGGGGCCGCATTTTTTTGGTCGATTTTTCTCATTGCTGCCACACCCTGTCGGCATCACACGGAGGTAGTCATGGTTTCGATACGCCTGCCCGACGGCTCAGTTCGACAATACGAGCATCCGGTGACAGTCGCCGAAGTGGCCGCTTCGATCGACCCCGGCCTCGCGAAGGCCTCGCTCGGCGGCAAGCTCGACGGCGAGCTGGTCGATACCTCGGCGCTGATCGATCACGACGCGTCGCTGGCGATCGTGACCGACAAGGACGCCGACGGCCTCGAGATCATCCGCCACTCGACCGCCCACCTGCTGGCATATGCCGTCAAGGAGCTGTTCCCGGAGGCGCAAGTCACGATCGGCCCGGTGATCGACAGCGGCTTCTATTACGACTTCTCCTGCAGCCGGCCGTTTACGCCCGAGGATCTCGAGAAGATCGAGAGGCACATGCAGGAGCTCGCCAAGAAGGACGAGCCGGTATCGCGCCGCGTGGTGTCCCGCGAGGAAGCGGCTGAGTATTTCCACGGCATCGGCGAGAAGTACAAGGCCGAGATCATTGAATCGATCCCGTTGAGCGACGAGATCAAGCTCTATTCGCACGGCGGTTTCGCCGACCTCTGCCGCGGCCCGCACGTGCCGTCTACCGGCAGACTTAAGGTGTTCAAGCTGATGAAAGTCGCGGGTGCCTACTGGCGCGGCGACTCGAAGAACGAGCAGTTGCAGCGTATCTACGGCACGGCCTGGGCTAGGAAAGAAGACCAGGAAGCCTACCTGCACATGCTGGAGGAGGCGGAAAAGCGCGACCACCGCAAGCTCGCCAAGCAGCTCGACCTGTTCCACATGCAGGAGGAGTCGCCAGGCATGGTGTTCTGGCACCCGAAGGGCTGGACGCTCTGGCAGCAGGTCGAGCAATATATGCGCCGTCGTGTGAACGAGGCCGGTTATCTCGAGATCAAGACGCCGATGATCATGGATCGCTCGCTGTGGGAGGCCTCAGGCCACTGGCAAAACTATCGCGAGAACATGTTCACGACCGAATCAGAGAAGCGTGACTACGCGATCAAGCCGATGAACTGCCCGGGCCATGTCCAGGTGTTCAACCACGGCCTGCGTTCGTACCGTGACCTGCCGCTGCGCTACGCCGAGTTCGGCTCATGTCACCGCAATGAGGCCTCGGGCGCGCTACACGGCCTGATGCGCGTGCGCGGCTTCGTGCAGGACGATGCGCACATCTTCTGTACCGAGGACCAGTTCATCTCCGAGTCGATCGCGTTCAACGAACTCGCGATGAGTGTCTACAAGAATTTAGGGTTTGATCATATTTCGATCAAGTTGTCGCTGCGCCCCGACCAGCGCGCCGGCACGAACGAAACCTGGAATCGCACCGAGCAGGGCCTGCGCGACGCGCTGACCGCCTGCGGCCTGGAATGGGAAGAACTGCCAGGCGAGGGTGCCTTCTACGGCCCGAAGATCGAGTACCACATCAAGGACGCGCTCGGCCGCTCCTGGCAATGCGGCACGCTGCAGCTGGACATGGTCCTGCCGGAGCGGCTCGGTGCCGAGTATGTGTCCGAGGACAACAGCCGCCGCCGGCCGGTCATGCTGCACCGGGCGATCGTCGGTTCGATGGAGCGTTTCCTTGGGATTCTGATCGAGCACCATACCGGCGCGATGCCGTTCTGGCTAGCTCCGGTGCAGGTCGTGGTGACGAATATTACGGAAAATCAGTCCGAATATGTACGCTCGCTGAGCCAATCGTTGCAAAAACAAGGGTTTAGAGTCGAGGCTGATTTGCGCAACGAGAAGATTAGCTATAAAATACGTGAGCACACGCTCGAAAAGGTGCCGTATCTGTTGGTGGCAGGCGACAAAGAGCGTGAAGCACAAACGGTAGCCGTGCGTGCCCGTGGCGGCGTCGATCTTGGCGCAATGCCGGTCGAAGCCTTTGTTGAGCGCCTGCAGCAGGATCTCCGGGCGTTCAAGTAACCGCCCTGGCAGCGCGGCTCGTTTTTTTAATTTTTAGAGGAAACGTAACATCGCTACTGATAAGTCGTCGCATCGCATCAACGGTGAAATCAACGCGCCGGAAGTGCGGCTGGTCGGAGTCGATGGCGAGCCCATCGGCATCGTAAAACTCGCCGATGCCTTCCGCAAGTCGGAAGAGCTGGATGTTGATCTGGTGGAGATCGCGCCGCAGGCCGTTCCCCCCGTTTGTCGTCTGATGGATTACGGCAAGTTCAAGTACCAGGAATCGAAGAAGCAGCACGAAGCGAAGCTGAAACAGAAGGTCATCCAGGTCAAGGAAGTCAAGTTCCGCCCGGGTACCGACGACGGTGACTACAACGTCAAGCTTCGCAACCTGACGCGCTTCCTCGAGGAAGGCGACAAGACGAAGATCACGTTGCGTTTCCGCGGCCGCGAAATGGCTCACCAGGAAATCGGCATGCGCATGCTGGAACGCCTGCGCACCGATCTCGACGAGTTCGGCCAGGTCGAGCAGATGCCGAAGATGGAAGGGCGCCAGATGATCATGGTACTCACTCCGAAGAAGAAGTGATTGCGAGGCTGCCGTGCCCGGCATGGAGGCCCGCACGAAGTTCGACGGGGTGGGGCTCGGCAGAGCGGCTCGCCAACGTGACAGTGTGCGCGTCGTACACAAGTGGACTGGGTCTCAAGTGGAGCCAGGGCGCAAGCCAGCCGCACACCTACCTCCATCTAATAAACTGGAGTTGTTATGCCTAAGATGAAAACCAAGAAGAGCGCTGCGAAGCGCTTCGTGGTGCGTCCGGGCGGTACCGTCAAGCGCGGTCAAGCCTTCAAGCGTCACATCCTGACCAAGAAAACCACGAAGAACAAGCGTCACCTGCGCGGTGCCACGGCAGTTCATGATTCCGATTTGGACTCCGTCCGCGCGATGCTCCCGTTCGCGTAACCTCTAACTGATCCTCCAAGGAGGGAAATATGCCTCGAGTCAAACGTGGGGTAACCGCGCGGGCCCGTCACAAGAAGATCATCAACCTGGCCAAGGGTTATCGCGGTCGTCGCAATAACGTCTATCGCATCGCCAAGCAGGCGGTGATGCGTGCCGGTCAGTACGCTTATCGCGACCGTCGCAACAAGAAGCGTGTGTTCCGCGCAATGTGGATCACGCGTATCAATGCGGCAGTCCGTCAGCACGATATGACCTACAGCGTGTTTCTCAACGGCCTGAAGAAAGCCTCGATCGAACTCGACCGTAAGGTGCTGGCCGATATGGTGGTGTTCGACAAAGCTGCTTTTACCGCGATCGTCAAGCAGGTGAAAGCCGCCGTTGCAGCCTAATTGCGAAATTAGCACTGCGTGGTCAGTTGCAGCGAGGATCCGGTAGTCACAGCCGCTGCAGCGAAAACGGGGCTCATTCGAGCCCCGTTTTTGTTGGATCGAGCGATTTGCTCGCCGAGAACGATTGACGTTGGAAATAATGGGATCAATGGATCTGGACCAGATTGTCGCTAATGCGAAGCAGGCCTTCGAACAGGCTGCCGATATCACCACGCTCGAAAACGAGAAGGCACGCTTTCTCGGCAAGTCGGGCGCGCTCACCGGGCTGTTGAAAGGGCTCGGCAAGAGCGATCTCGAAACGCGCAAGAACGAGGGCGCGCGCATCAATGTCGCCAAGCAGCAAGTGGAAGTCGCGCTCACCGCGCGACGCCAGGCGCTTGACGACGCGCTGCTCAACCAGCGCCTCGCCTCCGGGGCGATTGACGTCACGCTGCCGGGCCGCGGTGCCGGCGCGGGCAGCCTACACCCGGTGATGCGCACCTGGGAGCGCGTCGAACAGATTTTCCGCTCGATCGGCTTCGATGTCGCCGATGGTCCCGAGATCGAAACCGACTGGTACAACTTCACTGCGCTGAACAGCCCCGAGAATCATCCGGCGCGTTCGATGCAGGACACCTTCTACGTCGATGGCAAGGATGCGCAGGGGTGCCAGCTGCTGCTGCGCACGCACACCAGCCCGATGCAGGTGCGCTACGCGCGCATGAACAAGCCGCCCATCAAGGTGATCGTGCCGGGCCGCACCTATCGCGTCGACAGCGATGCGACCCATTCGCCAATGTTCAACCAGGTCGAAGGCCTGTGGATCGAGGAGAACGTTAGCTTCGCCGACCTCAAAGGCGTCTACACCGACTTCCTGAAGAAGTTCTTCGAACGCGACGACATCCTGGTGCGCTTCCGCCCCTCGTATTTCCCGTTCACCGAGCCATCCGCCGAGATCGACATGATGTTCGAACGCGGCAAGAACGCCGGCAGGTGGCTTGAGATCTCGGGTTCCGGCCAGGTACATCCGACGGTGATCCGCAACATCAGTCTGGACCCGGAGCGCTACATTGGCTTTGCGTTCGGTAGCGGCCTCGAGCGTCTCACGATGCTGCGCTACGGCGTGCAGGACCTGCGCCTGTTCTTCGAGAACGATCTACGCTTCCTTCGCCAGTTCGCGTGAGCCAGCCGCGCCGCACTGTATCGATCTAATCTGTTTCGAACGTAAACATCCATGCAATTCCCAGAATCCTGGTTGAGAACCTTTGTCGATCCGCAACTGACGACCGATGAGTTATCGCATGCGTTGACGATGGCCGGTCTCGAGGTCGAGTCGCTGCGCGCCGTCGCGCCGCCGACCTCGCGGATCGTCGTCGGCCGCGTGCTCGAGGTGATCACGCACCCGGACGCTGACAAGCTGAATGTCTGTCAGGTCGATGCCGGTACCGGTACAACGCTGAACATCGTCTGCGGTGCCCCGAACGTAGCGCCCGGCATCAAGGTGCCGATCGCGCTGGTCGGTGCCCAGCTGCCACCCGCCGAAGAGGGCGGCAAACCATTTCTGATCAAGCTGTCGAAGCTGCGCGGCGTCGAGAGCCAGGGCATGCTCTGCTCAGCCCGTGAGCTGAAGCTGTCCGAAGACCACAGCGGCCTGCTGGTGCTGCCCGAGGACACGCCGATCGGCCAGGACATCCGCGACACGCTGAACCTGAACGACACGATCTCCGAGATCAAGCTGACGCCGAACAAGGCGGACTGCTTGTCGGTGTACGGAATCGCGCGCGAAATTGCCGCGATCACCGGCGCGCCGCTCAAGCCCGTCGCCTTTGTACCGGCCAAGGTCGAGCTGGACGAGACGCTGCCAGTGCGCATCTCGGCCCCCGATCTATGCGGCCGCTTCTCGGGCCGCGTGATCCGCGACGTGAACGCGCGCGCGAAGACGCCGCTGTGGATGGTCGAGCGGCTTAAGCGCGCGGGTCAGCGCAGCGTCTCGGCCCTGGTTGACATCTCGAACTACGTGATGTTCGAGCTCGGCCGGCCCTCGCACGTGTTTGACCTGGACAAGATCCACGGTGGCATCGACGTGCGCTGGGGCAAGCGCGGCGAGACGCTCAAGCTGCTGAACGGCAACACGGTCGAACTGGACGAGCAGGTCGGCGTGATCGCCGACGAGACCCATGTCGAGAGCCTGGCCGGCATTATGGGCGGCGACAGTACGGCCGTCACGCTCGACACCAGCAATATCTATCTCGAAGCCGCCTTTTGGTGGCCCGACAGCATTCGCGGCCGCGCGCGCAAGTACAATCTCTCGACCGATGCCGCTCATCGCTTCGAGCGCGGCGTCGACTATTCCACCACCGCCGAGCACATCGAGCGGATCACCCAGCTGATCCTCGAGATCTGTGGCGGCCAGGCTGGCCCGGTCGACGATCAGGCCGTCAACCTGCCGTCGCGCGCGCCGGTAACGATGCGCGTGTCGCGCGCCAATCGCATTATCGGCGTGCCGGTGGCGGCCGAGGAGATCGCCAGCATCTTCACGCGCCTTGGCCTGAGCTTCACGCAGGACGGCGACCGCTTCGTGGTGACGCCGCCGCCGCATCGCTTTGATATTGAGATCGAGGAAGACCTGATCGAGGAAGTCGCGCGGATCTACGGCTTCGAGCGGATCCCGGCGCGCCCGCCGGTGGTGCCCAGCGAGATGTGCGCGACCAACGAGACGCAGCGTTCGATCCACACGATCCGTCATGCGCTGGCCGCGCGCGACTACGCGGAAACCGTCAACTTCAGCTTCGTCGATGCGGACTGGGAACGCGATTTCGCCGGCAACGCCAATCCGGTACGGCTGCTCAATCCAATCGCGAGCCAGCTCTCGGTGATGCGCACCACGTTGTTCGGCAGCCTGGTCAGCGTGCTGCGCCACAACCTGAACCGTCGCGCTGATCGCGTGCGCGTGTTCGAGACCGGCCGCGTGTACCTGGCCGATGCCGAGGTGGCGGCGGGCGAACTGAGCGTCGAGGGCTATCTGCAACCCAAGTGCGTCGGCGCGCTGGCCTATGGCCCGCTGCTCGACGAACAATGGGGCGCACCGACGCGGCAGGTCGACTTCTTCGACGTGAAGGGCGACCTTGAGGCGCTGCTCGCCCCGGCCGTCGCGCGTTTCGTGAAGGCCGAGCACCCGGCGCTGTACCCGGGTCGCAGTGCACGCATCGAATTCGATGGCCGCGCGGTCGGCTGGATCGGCGAACTGCATCCGCGCCTGATGCAGCAGTACGAACTGCCGCATGCGCCGGTGATGTTCGAGATTGACGCCGAGGCGCTGATCGTGCGTGCGCTGCCGGTGCCTACCGAGGTTTCGAAGTTCCCGCCGGTGCGCCGCGACATCGCGGTGGTGGTCGACCAGCAGGTCGAGGTGCAGGCCTTGTTTGACGCGATCAAGAGCGTGCTTTCCGGCGAGGCATGCAAGTTCGTCCAGAAGATTGTACTCTTTGATAAATTTCTTGAAAAATCAAATACTTCCGGTGGATTGGCGGCGCACGAGAAAAGCCTGGCATTCCGCGTCACCCTGCAGGATCTCGCCGGGACGCTACAGGACGAGACGGTCGATCTCGCGATCCGGACCCTCGTCGACAGCATGCGGACCCGCGGCGCGCGACTGCGCGGCTGATACGCGGAAGCCGGCCGGAAAGCAGTAGGTTCCGGTCAGTTTTGACCAGGAATAATGCGCAAGTTTTGCAGATATGAATGACATGAGCTCGAGTGAATTTGAAGCCCTTCTGACGGCGCAGCTCAGCGCCCTGAACCACGATGCGACACCGCCGGTGCCGTCCGGCGAGACGCCGACGCTGACGAAGGCCGAGCTCGCGGAACTTCTGTTCGACAGCGTCGGGCTCAACAAGCGGGAAGCCAAGGACATGGTCGAAGCCTTCTTCGAGGTGATCCGCGACGCGCTCGAGAACGGCGAGAGCGTGAAGCTGTCGGGCTTCGGCAACTTCCAGCTGCGCGACAAGCCGCAACGGCCGGGCCGTAACCCGAAGACGGGCGAGGCGATTCCGATTGCCGCGCGTCGTGTCGTCACCTTCCATGCGAGCCAGAAACTGAAGGCGCTCGTCGAGAACGGCTCGGACACGCCAATCATGCGCTGACCGGTACATCCGTGCCGCCGCGCGGTTTACCCGCGCTTACCGACGGTTGACTAACGATGACATCGACGGTTGAGAAAGTCGTGTTGCCCCCGATGCCCGCGAAGCACTACTTCACGATCGGTGAAGTCAGCGAGCTGTGCGGCGTGAAGCCTCACGTGCTGCGCTACTGGGAACAGGAGTTTACGCAGCTGCGCCCGATCAAGCGTCGTGGCAACCGGCGTTATTACCAGCACCACGAGGTGCTGTTGATCCGGCGGATTCGCGAACTGCTGTACGAGCAGGGCTTCACAATCAACGGGGCACGCAACTGGCTCGATTCACATGGTTCGAATCGCACCATGCTGACCGAGCAGGAAGAGCTGTTTCCGGCCGCGCAGGCCGAGGCTTCGGCGGCCGGGCAGCCGGTCGATGTCGACCAGCTTCGACGCGCGCTGCTCGACGTGATCGACGTGCTGGATCGCAAGTAGGCGGCGTCATCGCCCTGCATGCAGGACCGTATTGAAAAAGCCCGCCAGAGGCAATTGCCTCGTGGGCTTTTTTCAGCTCTCTTGAAAAATGAGTGGGTTACGAGGCATGCGGATTGATCGTAAGCGTCCCGTGAACCAGCGTAAGCGACTCGGCATGGCCGTCGTAGACGGCAGCAAAGATCACCGCCAAAGTGGTGTCCATCATTTTCGAAGTGATGGACACCACTTTGTTAGACACGGAGAAGCCGGGTAGTCGCAAAGAACGCCCGAACCATAGTCCTGAGTTCTGGCATCGCATCGCAATCGTCGCGTGCGAGCCAGGTGTTTCAGTCGCCAAACTGGCCCGCGAGCATGGTCTGAATGCGAATCTGGCGTTCAACTGGCAGCACCGGTCTCGTGCCGAGCAAAGGGCGTCAGAGGCAACGGCTGCTCTGCCAGTGACGGTTGTGAGCGATATGGAGGCGGTCATCGCAGCGCCACCAATCAAACCGGAGATCGCGAAACCGGCCGTACCCGTTGACACGATTGAAGTCCGAATCGAACGAGTGGTGGTCAAGGTCGATGGCGTTGCCGATCCCGATATGCTGCGAACCGTATTGCAGAGTCTGCGATCATGATCTTTTTGCCTACCGATACACGTATCTAGCTTGCGGCGGGCGTCACCGATAGGCGTTCCGGATTCCAGGGACTGGCTGCGAAACTACAGACAGCGCTCGAAGAAAATCCGCTGGGTGGCCCACCTATTCATCTTCCGTGGGTGCTGCGCGGCGATCTCGTCAAGATGCTGTGGGCCACTGATGACGGGCTCTGGCTGCTTGCAAAGCGATGGGAGCGAGTTCAGTTTATCTGGCCGCAGGCCGACGGTGGCAAGAGATCCATCTGACGAGCGTTCAGTTGTCGATGTTGCTCGAGGGCATCGATTGGCGACAGCCTCGGCGTACCGTCGCGCTGGCGATGTTGTAACCCG
>JAYFSB010000033.1:0-9407 GCA_040946865.1 Burkholderia sp. | reverse complement strand
CTTCGAATCCACCGCCAAATGCAGTTTGGTGCTCAGTCCGCCTCGGGAAGGTCCGAGCGCTTGCGGCCCACTTTTTTCAAGGCCCCGGCCGAATGCTGGTGCGCCCGCACGATCGTCGAATCGATAAGGGTGTGCTCGATTTCCGTCTCGCCTGCCAAAGCATTCGCTACTCGTGGCCAGACACCATTGCTTCGCCAGCGCGAGAAACGAATATATACCGTATGCCATCGGCCGAATTCCGCGGGAAAATCGCGCCATGGACTGCCAGTTCGGGCAATCCACAACACCGCTCCGAGGAACCAGTGATTGTTGGATGCCGTTCGGCCACGGTCGCCTATCCTTGCCGGGCAGAATAGCTTGACTTGGTTCCACTTCGTCGCTCAGTAAGGTTCGTACCATCCTGTCTCGTTACGCAAAAAACACGAAGTGTAAACACATTTACTCAAATGTAAACAGATCCTAGCGTCCGTGGGCCCGTCCAGGACCGCGCCGATCTCGCCGCCCCCGGTGGGTGCGGGCGGGGCGCGAAGCCGGAACACCTCGCGGCGGTGCCATTTGGCGCCCCGCAACACATCGCTTAAGACATGCCCGCCGCACGGCGCGGGTGACGGAGAACTGGCATGGCTGGTCATTCCAAATGGGCCAATATCAAGCATAAGAAGTCAGTGGCCGACGCCAAGCGCGGCAAGGTCTGGACGCGCCTGATCAAGGAAATCCAGGTGTCGGCACGCCTGGGTGGCAACGACACGAGCTCGAATCCACGCCTGCGCCTGGCGGTTGGCAAGGCGGCCGACGCCAACATGCCGAAGGACAATGTCAAGCGCGCGATCGATCGTGGCGTGGGCGGCGCGGACGGCGTGAACTACGAGGAAATCCGCTACGAGGGTTACGGCATCGGCGGCGCGGCGATCATCGTCGACACCATGACCGACAACCGCGTGCGAACCGTCGCAGAAGTCCGTCACACATTCTCGAAGTACGGCGGCAACATGGGCACCGACGGCTCGGTGGCCTTCATGTTTGATCACGTCGGCCAGCTCCTGTTCGCCCCCGGCACCTCGGAATATGCGCTGATGGAAGCCGCGCTCGAGGCCGGCGCTGACGACGTCAACACCAACGAGGATGGCAGCATCGAGGTGCTGTGCGACTGGCAAGAATTCTCCAGAGTGAAGGACGCGCTGGAAACGGCCGGTTTCAAGGCTGAGCTGGCCGAAGTGACCATGAAGCCGCAGAACGAGGTCGAGTTCAGCGGCGACAACGCCATGAAGATGCAGAAGTTGCTCGACGTGCTCGAGGACCTCGACGACGTGCAAGAGGTCTACACCAACGCGTTCATCGTCGACGAATGAACGCGAACCGGCCCGTCTTTCGCGTGAAAGGCGGGCCGCCGCCAGGTTCCGCGGCCGGGCCCCGCTCGACGCGCGCCGGCCGCCCTATTTTCTAGTCTGCGGGGAATCCCATGAAACTACTCGTCGTCGGTTCCGGCGGCCGCGAACATGCGCTCGCCTGGAAGCTCGCCCAGTCGCCGCGCGTTCAGACCGTCTACGTTGCGCCCGGCAACGGCGGCACCGCGCAGGATGCACGCCTGAAGAACATCGAGCTAAGCTCGCTCGACGATCTTGCCGATTTCGCCGAGGCCAAGCATGTCGCCTTCACCCTGGTCGGCTCGGAAGTGCCGCTGGCGGCAGGCATCGTCAACCACTTCCGCCAGCGCGGCCTGAAAGTGTTCGGCCCGACCAAGGAAGCGGCGCAGCTCGAGAGCTCGAAGGACTTCGCCAAGGCGTTCATGAAGCGTCACGGGATCCCCACTGCCGAATACGAGACCTTCACCGACGCGGCCGCCGCGCATGTCTACATCGACACCAAGGGTACCCCGATCGTGGTCAAGGCCGACGGCCTGGCTGCCGGCAAGGGCGTGGTGGTGGCGATGTCGCTGGCGGAGGCGCATGAGGCGGTCTATATGATGCTGTCGGGCAACAAGCTCGGCGATGCCGGCGCGCGCGTGGTGATCGAGGAATTCCTCGACGGCGAGGAAGCCAGCTTCATCGTGATGGTGGACGGCAAGCATGCCCTTGCGCTGGCCTCGAGCCAGGACCACAAGCGCCTGCTGGACGGCAACCACGGCCCAAACACGGGCGGCATGGGAGCCTACTCGCCCGCGCCGATCGTCACGCCGCAGATGCACGCGCGCGTGATGCGCGAGATCATCATGCCGACCGTGCGCGGCATGGAGAACGACGGCATCCGCTTCACCGGCTTCCTCTACGCCGGCCTGATGATCGACAAGGACGGCAATCCACGTACGCTGGAATTCAACTGTCGGATGGGCGACCCGGAAACCCAGTCGATCATGGCGCGCCTGAAGAGCGATTTCTCGAAGGTGGTCGAGCAGGCAATCGCCGGTACGCTCGACACGGTCGAGCTCGAATGGGACCGCCGCACAGCGCTGGCCGTGGTGTTGGCCGCGCATGGCTACCCCGACGCGCCGCGCAAGGGCGATCGCATCAACGACATCCCCGAGGAAAACGGCCATTCGGTTACCTTCCACGCAGGCACCACCTTCGACGGAGACAAGCTGGTCACCTCGGGCGGCCGCGTGCTGTGCGTGGTGGGTTTGTCGGACTCGGTGCGCGGTGCGCAGCAGGCCGCCTACGACGCGATCAACCAGATTAACTTCGAAGGCATGCAGTACCGCCGTGACATCGGCCATCGCGCGCTGTACCGCAAGCAGGGCTAAGGCTCGCCGTCGCCGCCTGGCACGGATGCCGGACGGCGTTTTTCATGGCACGCCGCGCGTGCCATACTGCTGCCGGCGGAAAGTCTACAATCTGGCAATCGATATCCGCGCCGTATCGTCTGCGCCCCCTTTCCGAAGCCATGAGCACCGATTCGAATTTCAACACGCAGCGTGTACGCGCCTATCTAGAAAAGCTGCAGTCCTGCATCGCCGACGCGCTCGGTGCCTTCGACGGCACACCGCTGGCCACGCACGCCTGGCACCGCGGGGCCGAGGAGCGCCTGCGCGGCAGTGGTTGCACACGAATCCTCGAGCACGGCGCGTTCTTCGAGCGCGCGGGGATCGGCTTCTCGGACGTGTCGGGCGACGCGCTGCCGCCATCGGCGAGCGCGGCACGCCCGCAACTGACCGGGTGCGGCTTCGAAGCGCTCGGCGTGTCGCTGGTACTGCACCCGCGCAACCCGCATTGCCCGACCGTGCACATGAACGTGCGCATGTTCATGGCGACCAAAGCCGGTGAGGCACCGATCTTCTGGTTCGGCGGCGGCATGGATCTCACGCCGGTCTACGGCTACGAAGAGGACGCGCGCGCCTTCCATGCGGCCTGTCGCGATGCGCTGGTGCCGTTCGGCAGCGAGTGCTACCCGCGCTTCAAGAGCTGGTGCGACGACTATTTCTTCCTTAAGCACCGCAACGAAACGCGCGGCATCGGCGGGATCTTCTTCGACGATCTCTCCGAGCCCAGTTTCGAGCGTTCGTTCGAGTTGATGCAAGGCGTGGGTGACGCCTTCCTGGGCACCTACCTGCCGATCGTCGAGCGCCGCCGCGACACGCCCTATGGTGAGCGCGAGCGTGAGTTCCAGGCCTACCAGCGCGGCCGCTACGTCGAATTCAACCTAGTGTTCGACCGCGGCACCCTGTTCGGCCTGCAAAGCGGCGGGCGCACCGAGTCGATTTTGATGTCGATGCCGCCGCTGGCGAGCTGGCGCTACGACTGGCAGCCCGAGCCGGGCACGCCCGAGGCGCGCCTCTACAGCGATTTCCTGGTGCCGCGCGACTGGCTGTGAGCCGGGGGGGCCCCCACCCGCTCATCCCGATGGAAGGCCCTGACCGAAAAGGACACGTTCTGGATACCAAAGTTCGACTAAATCCGCTACCGTGCCGGATCGGCATCCTCGGCGGCACCTTCGACCCGATCCACGACGGGCATCTCGCGCTCGCGCGTCGCTTCGCCGAGGTGCTGGCGCTGACCGAACTGGTGCTGATGCCTGCCGGCCAGCCCTACAAAAAACGCGACGTGTCGGCCGCCGAGCACCGGCTGGCGATGACGCGCGCCGCCGCCTCCTCGCTGGCCTTGCCCGGCACGCAGGTGACGGTGGCCACCGACGAGATCGAGCACCAGGGCCCGACCTATACCGCCGAGATGCTGCTGCGCTGGCGCGAGCGGGTCAGCTTCGAGGCTTCGCTGTCGCTTGTGATCGGCACCGACCAATTGGTGCGGCTCGATACCTGGCGCGACTGGCGGCACCTGTTCGAGCTGGCTCACCTGTGCGTGGCCACGCGGCCTGGCTTCGACCTGTCGGCCACGCCGCCCGTGGTGGCCGCCGAGATCGCCGCGCGCCGTGCCGAGGCGGCGGACCTGCAGGCGGGCCTGGCCGGCCGCGTGCTGGTCGATACCTCGCTCGCCTTCGATATCGCCGCCACCGATATCCGCGCGCATCTGCGCGAATGCATCGCGTGTCGCGCACCAGTCTCCGACACGGAGGCCAAATACGTGCCCGCCGCCGTCTGGACATATATTCTTCAACATCGTCTTTACCATCCATGATATGAATATCCGCAAACTGCAGCGCGTGATCATTGACGCCCTCGAAGACGTCAAAGCGCAAGACATCAAGGTGTTCAACACCAGCCACCTTACCGAACTGTTCGACCGCGTGATCGTCGCGAGCGGTACCTCAAACCGCCAGACCAAGGCGCTCGCCTCCAGTGTGCGCGAGAAGGTCAAGGAAGCCGGCGGCGACGTGGTCAGCTCCGAGGGCGAGGATACCGGAGAATGGGTGCTGGTTGACTGCGGCGACGCCGTGGTCCACATCCTCCAGCCGGCCCTGCGCCAGTACTACAACCTGGAAGAGATCTGGGGCGACAAGCTGGTGAGCCTGAAGCTCGGCGGCAACGGCCTCGCGCGCGCCTCGGAAGCCGACGAGGACAAGGAAAGCGAGGAAGCCGCGCTGTCCGCGCGCCGTCGCTGAACCGTGCCGCCGATGTCTGTCTTTGCGTTCGCAGCAGGCTTGTCGAATAGGAAATTGAAAGCGGCAGAGCCAGTGTGGCTGACGCGTCATGGGCAGGCGATAGCGACGTCCATTGATGTTGATCGTTTGTGAGTCGGCTTCAGCATGGCTCCTCCATCATCTCGCCGCGGCAACGGTTGCCGCCACTTACGCTACTGGCACCACAGCCGCGGCACCCGTGCGGCGATCAGCATCAACGCCGCCAGCGAGGCCGGCAGGTAATAACCGCGCTCGATTTGACCGATCACCACGATCGGCACAGTCGCGAACTCCGGCGGATAAACGGTCATGGTCGCGCCCAGCTCGCCGAGCGCGAGGCGAAAATGCTTAAGGCAATGCTGATCAAGTTCACCGTCCCCGTGGTCCAGCTGTTATAGATAGGTGGATATGACCCGAGCAAGGCAAACGAGAATGAAACAGCAAACGCTGGCGGTGGCGGTGGCGGCTGACGAAGGTGTAGTCTTCGAGACGAAGCGCAAACGTACGCGTCGCGATGCGTTGCTGGACGCGATGGAGCGGATCGTGCCGTGGGCGGCATTGTGTGCGCTGATCGAGCCGTACTACCCGAAACGGGGCAACGGACGCCCGCCGATTGGCCTGGGGCGCATGCTGCGGATTCATTTCATTCAGCACGGTTTCAATCTGGCCGACCTTGCCTGCGAGGAAGCGCTGTACGACAGCACGAGCCTGCACCGCTTCGTTGGCATTGACTTGGGCTGTGAAGCGGTGCCGGATGCGACAACGATGCTCAAATTCCGACGCCTGCTCGAGAAGCACGTAAGCGACTCAGCATGGCCGTCGATGGTCTGTTTCCGCAAGGCAGATGCCCATGTCGACACGGCGTAGGGGACGGCGATCGGCGAGCTGGCTAAAGCGCTTATCGGCCGTGTGCCCGAGCACCTGGAAGCGGTCCGGCCGCAGCGGCATAGCATGATCCCGCATTTACCCGACGGCCGAGTAGATGATCCGCCAGTTCGTCGGCATGTCACATGCGCGCTCGCTGTTCGGCCGACGTATCGAATTCACCGTCTACGTGCCGTCCAGTGCCGCCGCCGTGGAGCACCTCAAGCGTGAACCTGATCTCGACCAGTCGCTGACGGCCGCGCTCGGCACCTGGCTGCCGGTCACCGAGGCGGTCGGCTCGATGGTGATCGACATCGATGGTGGTACCACCGAGGTGGACGTGGTGTTGCTGGGCGGCACCGTCTATCAGCCCGCGATCCGGGGGTCGGCGGCGGGACCAGTTCGACGCGGCCATCATCAGCCACGTGCGTGGCCTCTACAACGTCATGCTCGACGAGCATAACCGCCGAGCACGGCCTGTATGCCGAAACCGAGCTCGCGGTGCACGATGCCGGCGAAGCGATGGGCCGGCTCGCGATGGAAACCGATCACTGACACGCCGATAGGCGACACTGCGAAGCAGGGCCGTTCTGGCCTATTCTGTGGAGAAACGGGGTGCGAACCGCCGACCGCGCCCGTTTCGCCCCCTGTTCCTCGTGGACCGCAGTCAGGAGTCGCAATGCCCGACACGCAAGCTCATCCCGTTACCCCGACGGCCGAAGCGGCCGCAGCCGTTTCCCCTGTTCCTCCCGCTTCTTCCGCTCCGCAGGCCGGCGCGCCGCCCTTCATCGCTCCCGAATCCGTCTCGCAGAAGCCGGTGGCCGGCAGCCAGCATGTGTTGAAGGCCGGCGACGCATTCGTGGTCAGCGACACTCTCGGCGACATCCTCGGCCATGACGACGGCCTGTTCGTCGATGACATGCGCGTGCTGTCTGGCTGGCGCCTGACCTTCGGCGGGCGCGCGCCTTCGCTGCTGTCGGGCGCGACCAGCGCCGACAACGCCTCCTTCACCGCGCACCTGACCAACCGGCCGCTGCCGCCGCTGGGCGGCAGCGAGATGCCTGAGGGCGTGATCCACATCGACCGCACCCGCGTGCTGGCTGATAACGTGCTGCACGAGGCGTTGACGCTGACCAACTACGGCACCGTCGATGCCGAGGTGCCGCTGTCGATCTCGTTCGCGGCCGATTTCCTCGACATGTTCGAGGTACGCGGCACGCCGCGCGAGCGGCGCGGCGCGGTGGCCGCGCCCGAGATCGAGGCCGGCCAGGTACGGCTGCGCTACGACGGCCTGGACAGCGTCACGCGCACAGTGCGGATCGGTTTCTTGCCGGCACCGGTGCGCCTGGATACCGATCGCGCCGACTACACGCTGACCATCGCCGCACAGGCCTGCGTGTCGATTTACCTGACCGTCGAAGCGCGCATCGAGCGCGACGGCGAGCTGGCCGCGCAGCCCCAGCCGCTCGCGCAGGCGGGCCGCCCAGGGCTGCGGCGCGCTCTGGTGCAGGTACACCGCAAGATGCGCGAGCGGCGCAGCAACATCGCGCGCGTGCGCACCGGTAATCCGCTCTTCAACGCTTGGCTCGACCGCTCGCTGGCCGACCTGGGCCTGCTGACCACCCAGCTTGAGACCGGCCCCTATCCGTATGCGGGCATTCCGTGGTTCTCCACGCCCTTCGGCCGCGACGCGGTGATCACCTCGCTGCAGATACTGTGGCTGCAGCCCTCGCTGGCGCGCGGCGTGCTGCGCTTCCTCGCGGCGCACCAGGCACAGGAGACCTCGGCCTTCCGCGACGCGGAACCGGGCAAGATCATGCACGAGTTTCGCCGCAGCGAGATGGCCGCCACCAGCGAGGTGCCGTTCGCGCTCTACTACGGCGGCGTCGACACCACGCCGCTGTTCGTTGTGCTGGCGGGCACCTATCTCGAGCAGACCGGCGACACGGCTTTGATCGACGAGCTGTGGCCGGCGCTCGAGAAAGCCGCTGGCTGGGTCGCGCGCGCCTGCGACCGCAACCCCTACGGCCTGCTCGACTACCAGAAGACCTCGGAGCGGGGCCTGGCGAACCAGGGCTGGAAGGACAGCCATGATTCGGTGTTCCATGCCGACGGCCGCTTCCCGGAAGGCCCGATCGCGCTGGTCGAGGTGCAGGCCTACGCCTGCGCCGCCTTCGGCGCGATGGCGAGCTTCTCGACATATCGCCGCGACGCTGTGCGCGCCGCTGACTACTCGGCACGCGCACGCAAGCTGCGCGAGGCGGTGGAGGCGCATTATTGGATGTCCGAGGCCGGTTTCTACGGCATCGCGCTCGACGGGCGCGGTGAGCTGTGCCGCGTGCTGGCCTCGAACGCGGGTCATCTGCTGGTCTTCGGGCTGCCCGAGGCGAGCCGCGGCGAGGCGGTCACACGCACGCTCGATTCCTCGCTGTTCCGCACCGGCTGGGGCGTGCGCACACTGGCGGCCGGCCAGCCGCGCTTCAACCCGATGGCTTACCACAACGGCTCAGTCTGGCCGCACGACAACGCTCTGGCGGCGCGCGGCTTCGCACGCTACGGTAACAAGACGGCCGCCACCGAGCTGCTGCGCGCGCTGTTCGAGGCGGCGGTCAGCTTTGACATGCGCTTGCCGGAGCTGTTCTGCGGCTTCCCGCGCCGGCGCGGCGAGCCGCCCACCGCCTATCCGGTGGCCTGCCTGCCGCAGGCCTGGGCGGCCGGCTCGCCGTTCATGATGCTGCAGGCCTGCCTGGGCGTGAACGTCGATACGGCGCGCGGCGAGGTGCGGATCGAGCGGCCCGCGCTGCCGGACGGCATCGACTGGCTTGAGCTCGACGGCCTGCGGGTGGGCGAGGAGACGGTCTCGCTGACCTTCCGCCGGGTCGGCGGGCAGGTGGTGGCGGCCGCGAAGGGCGGCAGCCGAGTCAAGGTGGTGGCCGCGCTGTAGCGCGAGCGGTTTGATAGCGAGCGGGAATGCGGGGCAGCGCCGCCGGCACGGCCCCGCAGCGGCACAGGAGAGCGAGATCATAAGCCAGCAACCCACACCCGACGAGGGCCTCCAGTCGCAATTCGAGCAGATGGAAGCGGCGGTCGGCCATTTGCGGAACTTGGTCAGGTTCCAGTCGATCGCGGTGGGTGCGCCGCCAAAGGGCTCTCCTTCAGCCTGGTCGAGACGCTCGGTGAGCTGATCGGCGATCCTGACCTGCCGGAGCACGCGCGCTCCGGCTACGAGTCGCTGCGCGACAAGGTCAACGAGCTGATGGCTGCGCCAGAGCGGTCCTGATCGGCACCGAGCTGCATCATGCTGTACCGGGGCCGCCGCCAGGCGGCCCCGCCCGCGAATCGGGCACGCCAAGAAAATGCCGCCGGATCAAGCACGTCGGCGCGCTGTCAAGCCGATATCCACAAGCTTGCCCATCTCCCGTGTTGACAAGCGCTGCTTGCGTTTGTCGCTGTGCTGAGGTAAGCGACTCGGCATGGCCGTCGTAGACGCCAGCAAAGATCGACGCCAAAGTGGTGTCCATCATTTTCGAAGTGAT
>JAYFSB010000032.1:0-9427 GCA_040946865.1 Burkholderia sp. | reverse complement strand
TTGCTCGGGTCATATCCACCGATCTATAACGTATAACGGCTGAACCACGGGGACGGTGAACTTGATCAGCATTGCCTAAACCGGCAACCGCAGGCGGTTCATCCAAAGCCAGCCGTATACGCTGCCCGAACCGGAGCGTCAGGCTGTGCTCGCAGTCGCCAACGAACCGCGTTTCGCAAATATGCTGCCTGCGCAGATCGTGCAGGCGCTGGCCGACGAAGGCGTCTATCTGGCGAGCGAACCGAGCACGCACATCGCGAGCGCAGTTCGCCAAGTCTGGTGCTGGGATATGACGTATTTGCCCGCCACCGTGGCCGGCATGGGTTCTACCTGTACCTGATCATGGACATCTACAGCCGCAAGATCATCGCACTGGGAAGTGCACGGCACCGACGATGCCGATCATGCCGTCTGATTCGTTCAGCGGGCGGCGTTGGCCGAAGGAATTGCCGCTGACGAGCAGCGCCCCGTTCTGCACGGCGACAACGGCTCTACGCTGAAGGCCACGACGGTGCTGGCGATGCTTCACTGGCTCGGCGTGAAGCCCTCGTATTCGCGTCCGCGCGTCAGCGACGACAACGCGTTTGTCGAATCCCTGTTTCGTACGGCCAAGTACCGTCCCGAGTTCCCGGCGCACGGCTTTGCAGACCTGGACGCCGCCAGGCAATGGGCGATGCGCTTCGTGCATTGATACCACAACGAGCATCGGCGCAGCGGCATCCGTTACGTCACACCGGCGCGCCGTCGCGCCGGTGAAGACATATCGCCGCGATCCCCTCGCTGCTCGGCACGAGCTCTACCAGGCCGCTCGTGAGCGGCATCCGGCGTGCTGGTCGAGCCAAACACGCAACTAGACGCCACCGGTTCCGGCGCGCTCAATCCCGAGCGCGATGCCATCCGTCAACGAGGTCGGAATCAGGGTTCATAAACAGGCTCACGTTGCATGACAGAGGCGACAACTACCTTGACGCGCACCGCTTCGCGAATGTCACGACCAAGCGAACCGCCCGCGCGTGGCGCTATCGCGAGCAACTTCGGGAGATTCTCGATCACAAGCAGATCAACGTCGTCAGCGACATGCTCGAGCAGTGATGCACGAACGTCATGCGCTCGAAGGTCGATCCGATGAAGGGCGTCGCCCGCATGATCCGCAGTCATTTCGACGGCACCGTCGCCTGGACCTAGACGCATCAGACCAACGGCTTCCAGGCCGCCAAGCGAAAGGCGCGCGGATACACCATAACCTCACGACCATGCGTACCGTGTACCGTGCTGTTTTTGATCGCCGGCAAGGCTCGACTTCTCGAAGATCATCCCACATGTCGCGTAACCCACTCATTTTTTCAAAAGAGCCAGAAAATCCGTAACCTCGCCGAGTGGGACATCGATGTGCGTGAGCCCATCCTCCGTTTTGCCTGACAAGGGCCTTCATGCGGAAGCCCTACACGCATCGGGCGCGGGTGGCGCGGGCCGACTCGGGTGCGATTCTCAGGCGAGCGTCAATGTCGCTCGGCGAGGAGGGTGTCGATGCCGTAGACGCGCGCCAGGCTGGCGAGCTTGTCCGGCAGATTGAGGATGTCAAGCCGCGCGCCGCGCGCCCGAGCCGCGCGCTGCCAGGCGAGCAGCACCGCCAGCGCGGCAGAGTCGAACTGCGCGAGCGCCGCACAGTCGACCGCGTTCGCGCCAGCAGCGATCCGGCCGAGGCCCTCGTCGAGCACAGCCTTCGCGCTTGCGTGGGTCAACGTGGCACCGGTCGCGAACTGGCTCACGATGCCTTGCCGCCCGCCAGCTGCTGGCTGCGCTCGGTCAGGAACTTGATCAGCCCGTCCACGCCGCTCTGCTGGATCTTCTCGTTGAACTGCTGCTGGTAGGTCTGGATCAGCCAGGCACCGAGCACGTTCAGGTCATAGACGCGCCAGCCCTGCGGCGACTTGTACAGGCGGTAGTCGATCTGGGCCCGCTGGCCGTTGGTCTGCGCCAGCGTGCGCACCACCACGTCGGTCGCGCCCGGATCGGTGCGGAACAGCGGGTACTGGATCTGCTGGTCCGGCTTGAGCTGGACCAACGCGCCCGCGTAGGTGCGAATCAGCAGCATCTTGAACTGCTCGATCACCTGCTGCTGCTGGTCGGGCGTGGCGGTGCGCCAGTTGCGGCCCATCACGATCTGGGTTGTGCGGCGGAAATCGACGTACGGCAGGATGTCGCGATTGACGATGTCGGTCACGCGACCAATGTCGCTTGGCTTGATCGACTGCGTGCGCACTTCGTTGAGCACCTGCTCGGTGGCGGTCTTGATCAGCGCCTGCGGGTTTGACTGGTCGACCTGCGCTTGGGCCGCGCTGCCGAACGAGAAGAAAGCGGCGGCGACGGGGAACAGAAATAGTTTTTTCATGGCTATGTCCTGCAAAGTGAGTCGGTGCGTCATTTTGAAGCGGCGACGGGGTGCAAGTTGCATCCGTCGCCGTCATAAACGTTTCCGGCTGTAACGAAACGGAGCCTGATCAGCGCAGCCGCAGGCTCGGCCAGTGCAGGCCGTTCGGCGAGGGAGGCACGACGTTCTGAGCCGGCACGTAGGTCGCGCTGGACGGATCCGGAGCGGCGGTGCCCGCAGCACCCGCGCTACCACCCGATGCCGAACCGTCATCGGGCACGTCGTACTTCGGCAGCACGTCGCTGCTGTAGCCGGGCACGCTGACTGCCGCCGCCTTGCGCACGCCATGGCCGCCCGAGGCTGCGATCAGCGACTGACGGCGCTGCAGGTAGGCGTTGCGCACGAAGGAATACTTGTCGATCGCCGCGGCGTCGAGCACGTCGCCGGCACCGAGCAGGTTGGCGCGCGTATTGATCAGGTTCACGCCGAACAGGCTCCAGCTCAACGCGTCCGGGTTCACGTAGGTGAGCGGATTGCCGGCGTAGTCGACCGCGAGGCCGGCTGTGTCGCGCACCGTGCTCGGCCCGAGGAAGGGCACCACAACGTAGGGGCCGGACGGCACGCCGTAGTGGCCCATGGTCAGGCCGAAGTCGGCGGTGTGCTTGGGCAGCTTGGCGACGGCCGCGACGTCGAAGAGGCCGCCCACGCCGAACACCGTGTTGATCACCACGCGCATGATGTCGCCCACGCCATCGGCAATGCGCAGCTGCACGAGGTTGTTGGTGGCAATATAGACATCGCCGATATTCGAGAAAAAGTTCGTCACGCTGTCGCGCACCGGCTGCGGCACCGCCCACTGGTAGCCCTTGGCGACAGGCTTCAGCGCATAGGTATCGACGGTGTCGTTGAACTTATACATGGTCCGGTTGAAGCCCTCGAACGGATCGCCCTTGGTGGGCGTCTGGACAGTGGCGCAACCGCTCATCGCGGCGACCGCCGCAACGGCCAGGACCGTGTTCCTGATGCGTATAGTCTGCATGATGGCGTTCCCTTTTCTCTTTTCTCTTGTTTTCGCCGTGTGGATGATGGCACCCGCCTATGGCGCGCCGGCCCCCGATGCCGCGACCGGTTTCACACCGCCCGCATCCGCTGCCTTGCTGTACAGGAACTGCCCGATCAGATTCTCCAGCACGATCGCCGACTGCGTCATCGAGATCGTGTCGCCTGCCTTCAGCATCTCGGTGTCGCTGCCCGGATCGAGCCCGATGTACTGCTCGCCGAGCAGGCCCGAGGTCAGGATCTTCGCGGAGGAATCCTTTGGAAACTGGTATTGCGTGTCCAGGTCGATCGTCACCACCGCCTGGTAGGTATTGGTGTCGAAGCCGATCGCGCCGACCCGGCCGACCACCACGCCGGCGCTTTTGACGGCCACGTGCGGCTTAAGCCCGCCGATATTGTCGAATTTCAACTTGACGGGATAGGTCGGCTGAAACGACAGCGAGCTCATGTTGCCCACCTTCAGCGCGAGGAACAGCAGCGCCAGGAAACCCAGCACCACAAAGAGGCCGACCCACCAGTCGAGAGCAGTTTTTTTCATCGTCATCTCTGTATTGGCCGACTAGCTGAACATCAGCGCGGTCAGTATGAAATCGAGGCCGAGTATGGCGAGCGAGGCGTACACGACGGTCTTGGTGGTCGCGCGCGACACGCCCTCGGGCGTTGGCTTCGCCTCGTAACCCTGGTAGAGCGCGGTGAAGGTGACGGCGAAGCCGAACACCAGGCTCTTGAGCACGCCATTGCCGACATCGAACCAGACGTCGACGCCGCCCTGCATCTGCGACCAGAACGCGCCCGGATCGACGCCGATCAGTACCACTCCGACGAAGTAGCCCCCGAGCACGCCGACCGCGCAGAAGATCGCCGACAGCAGCGGCATAGTGATGATGCCAGCCCACATGCGCGGCGCGACTACTGTCTTGATCGGGTCCACCGCCATCATCTCGAGCGCGGTGAGCTGTTCGCCCGCCTTCATTAGGCCGAGCTCGGCGGTCAGCGAGGTGCCAGCGCGGCCCGCAAACAGCAACGCGGTAACCACCGGGCCGAGCTCACGCACCAGCAACAGCGCCACCAGCAGCCCGAGCGACTGCTCGGCACCGTAGCGGTTCAGCGTGTAGTAGCCCTGCAAGCCGAGCACGAAGCCGACGAACAGGCCCGACACAGCGATGATCACGAAGGAATAATTGCCGAGGAAGTGGATCTGTTTCGTGAACAGGCGCGGGCGGCGCAGCAGCGCGAAGAATTCGAACACCAGCCGCACCAACAGGCGCGAGGCATACCCCGTGCGTTCGAGGCCGCCGACCACGTAACGACCGATTGCGCTGATCATTGGCACCCTCCGCCAAAGCCGAAGTCCGCGTCGAGCGGCGGACTGGTGTAGTGGAACCGGAACGGGCCGTCGGGCACGCCGTCGATGAACTGGCGCACGCTCGGCTCGGTCGAGGCGCGCAGCTCGTCGGGGGTGCCCTGGGCGAGCACGCCGCCGTTGCCGAGGAAATAGACGTAGTCGGCGATCGCGAACGACTCGGGCACGTCGTGGGTGACCAGGATCGAGGTCGCGCCGAGCGCCTGGTTCAGCGTGCGGATTAGGTTCGCGGTGATGCCCCGCGAGATCGGGTCGAGCCCGGCGAAGGGCTCGTCGTACATGATCAGTTGCGGATCGAGCGCGATCGCGCGCGCCAGTGCGATGCGGCGTGCCATGCCGCCTGACACCTCGGATGGCATCAGGTCGCGCGCGCCGCGCAGGCCGACCGCGTTGAGCTTCATAAGCACCAGGTCGCGGATCAGCGGCTCGGGCAGATCGGTATGCTCGCGCAGCACAAAGGCGACATTGTCGAACACCGACATGTCGGTAAAGATGGCACCGAACTGGAACAGCATGCCCATCTTGCGGCGCAGCGTATAGAGGCCTTCGCGCGACTGCACGCCGACATCGGTGCCGTCGAACAGCACCTGGCCGCGGCCGGCCCGCACCAGGCCGCCGATCAGCCGCAGCACTGTCGTCTTGCCACAGCCGGACCCGCCCATCACCGCCATCACCTGCCCGCGCCTGAAGCGCAGGTTCAGATTCGACAGAGCGAACCGGTTACCGCCATAGCTGAAATCGACATCGCGAAGTTCCAACAGGGACTCGGAAGGAGAGCTCACGGAACTGACAATCCTGTTACGCAGAAACGCAGACCTTCAAATTATAGGGCCTGCCTTGAATTGCTGTCGCGGACGTGTGCGGCGTGGCAATTTGGGCGTCGCGCTAATCGTTACACGATGTAACCCCGCGCGGTGCCCCGGCGAACTCGATCGACAAAAGACGGATCAGGCCGCGAAGCATGCTGCGGCGCGGTGCCATTTTGCTCAGGACTCGACTCGAAGCAGGCACCGAGCAAGGCGACGGCCGTGCGCGGATCGGCTGCCGCCGTCACCGCGCTGACCACGGCGACGCTGCCCACGCCAGTGGCGATCACCGCCGACAGCGTGGCGGCGTTGACGCCGCCGATCGCGACCAGCGGCACGCGCCGCCCGGCCAGCCGCGCGTAGCGGCCGATCCGCGCTAGCCCCTGGGGCGGCGCGGCGACCGCTTTGGTGGTGGTGGCATAGACGGGGCCCAGCGCCAGGTAGCTCGGCCGCAGGCGCAGCGCCACCAGCATCTCGTAATAACCGTGGCTGGACAGGCCCAGGCGCAGCCCGGCCGCTGCGATCGCGCCGAGATCGGCTATCTGCAGGTCCTCCTGCCCGAGGTGGACGCCGTAAGCACCCGCCTCGATCGCGAGCCGCCAATGATCGTTGATGAACACACATGCGTCGGGATGGCGGTGCCCAGCCGCGACTGCGCGCGCCACCTCGCCTGCCAGCTGCTCGGCCGGCATGCCCTTCAGGCGCAGCTGCACGGTACGCGCGCCGTAGTCGAGCACGCGCTCGACCCATTCGGCCGAAGGCACTACCGGGTACAGGCCGAGCCGCGCCGGGCACGGCACGAAGGCCGGCTCGGGCGCGGCCGGCGCGCCGGCGATCGACGGAAAACGGGCCAAATCGACCGGCCAGGGGTCGCCGGCGGCGGCCTCGTCGCCATCGCGCCAGGCCAGCGCCAGCACCAACGCGTCGTACGGCTCAAACCCGCAGTCGAGGAAGGCGGCCAGCGCGGCGATCCAGTCGTCGGCGAGCTGGGCGGCGGCCGTCAAAGCATAGCGTGCCTCGCCGCTCACCAGGGTGGCGTGGCGCTCGTCGATCACGATCACGCCGGCGGCGCGCGCGGCCTCGGCATCGCTGGCCGTGACGATCAGCAGGTCGCCCGCTACCGGATGTTCGGGTGCCGCGACGCAGATTCGCATCGGCACGGCGCGGGCAGGCCAGTCGCCGAGCCGTGCGCGGATCTGCGCGGCGGCCGCCGCGAGCTCGTCGGCGGGCGGCCAGAACAGTTCAGCGAAATGCACATGGGTGGAGGCACCGCGCCTCATTGCGCGCCCCCATCCTGATGCCAGAACGGCATGCCGACCACGGGCGTGCTCACGTGCGCGGTCTCGCGCGGGTCCATCGGGCCGCCCAGGTAGGCGGCGCGGCCCGCCTCGACGGCCTGGGCGAAAGCACACGCCATGATTTCCGGATGCGTGGCCTGCGATACCGCCGTGTTCAGCAGCACGCCATCGAAGCCCCACTCCATCACCTGGCAGGCATGCGAGGGCACGCCGAGCCCGGCGTCTACGATTAGCGACACATCCGACAGCCGCTCGCGCAGTACGTGCAGGCCATAAGGGTTGACGATCCCCTTGCCGGTGCCGATCGGCGCGCCCCACGGCATCAGCGCCTCACAGCCGGCGTCGAGCAAGCGGCGACCGATCACCAGGTCCTCGGTACAATAGGGCAGCACTTTGAAGCCGTCCTTCACGAGCAGACTAGCCGCCTCGATCAGGCTGACCGGGTCGGGCTGCAGCGTGTAGTCGTCGCCGATTAGCTCGAGCTTGATCCAGTCGGTCTCGAACACCTCGCGCGCCATCTGCGCGGTGTTGACCGCCTCGGCGACGGTCTGGCAGCCGGCCGTGTTCGGCAGCAGCGGCACCGCATGGCGCTTGAGCAGGTCGAAGAAGCTCGCCTCGGCGGTACCGACGTTCATCTGCCGGCGCAGCCCGACGGTGACCATGCCGGGCAGCGAGGCGGCGATCGAGTTCGACAGCGACTGCAACGACGGGTAGCGCGAGGTGCCGAGCAGCACGCGGCTCTGAAACGGCGTGCCGTACAGCGTCAGCGCATCGGTGGTGGGAAGCGGCGTCATGGGAATGTCCTGTAAGAATCGGTCGCGCAGGCCGGCGGGGGCTCAGCCGCCCGCCACCGGATGCACCACGTCGAGCCGGTCGCCGGCCGCGAGCGTCTTCGTGGCGTGCCGCGCACACGCCACGAAGACGCCGTTGACGGCGACCGCGAACGGCGGCCGGGCATAGTAGGCAGCCAATGCGTCGGCCACGGTGGCACCGTCGGGGAGCGTCAGCGCCTGCTGGTTGATCTGTATGTCCATGGGGCAATCGTATGAGTTGGGCGGCGTCAGGCCCTGGCCTACGCCGTATCGGTCTCGGTCCGGAACAGCGCCGGCCAGCACGCGGCCGCGCGCCAGGCAGACAGCGCCTCAGCCTCGGGCTCGTCGGCACCGCCGAACGCGCCGCCGAACCAGGCCCGGACGAATTCGACGGCTGCCTGCACAACCTCGGGCGCGATCATGAAGCCGTGCCGGTAGAGGCCGTTGACAGCCAGCGTGGCCTTGCCGCGCCAGACGATCGCGGGCCGGTGGTCAGGCAGGGTCGGCCGGCACTGCGTGCCGAGCTCGAGAATACGCGCCTCGCCGAAGGCGGGATGCACCGAAAAGGCCGCGCTCAGCAGTTCGAGCGCCGAGCGCACGCTGACCGGCGACATGTCCTCGCCTTCGACCTCGGTCGCGCCGATCACGTAGAGATCGTCCTGCTTCGGCGCGATGTAGAGCGGATAACGCGGATGCAGCAGACGCACCGGCCGCGTCAGGCCGATGCCGGGTGCCCGCACGCGCGCCACCTCGCCGCGGATCCCTCGCAGGCCGGGCAGCACCGGCGTGGCACCGAGCCCACGGCAATCGATGGTGAGTCGAGCTCGCGGCTCTGGCGCGCGCTCGACGGCGGTGTTCCAGTGACATTGCACGCCGCGCTCGGCCAGGCCAGAGGCAAGCGCGGCGAGCATCTGGCGGTTGTCGAGCTGGCCCTCGCGCGGCAGCAGCAGCCCACGCGGGAAACGACCGGCCAGGGCCGGTTCAGCCGCATCGAACTGGGCACCCGCGAGCGCGACGAAGCCGCCTTCGACGAGCCCGGCCGTCGCGTTGGCACGCACGCGCCGTTCGAACAGCGGTGCCTCGGCGCGGTCGGCCTGGTGCCAGACCATCAGGGTGCCGTTGTGCTGGAAGAACACCGGCTCGGGCAGTTCGGCCAGCCACTGCGGCCAGCGTGCTAGCGAGGCTACGCCCAGCTCGGTGATCAGCAACTCGGCGCTGGCCGCCTCGGCGAGCGGCGCGAGCATCGCGGCAGCCACCCAGGCAGCCGCGCCCGAGCCAGCCGCGTCGCCGCGCTCATGGAGCGCAACGCGCATGCCCAGCCCCGCCAGCCGCCAGGCGATCAGGCGGCCGACCAGGCCGCCTCCCAACACGGCGATGTCGGGGGGCACTCGCCGGCGAGCACGCGAGCGCAAGCCAGCCACGGCAGACGGCACCGCGAGACATCGGAATCGGGGGGGGGGGGGGGACGGCTGGACGTGAAGAACGAGCATGGGCTCCTTCCGTGACACGCGAGGGCGTGATCGAACGGATGAAACCGGCGCTGGGCCGACCCGTTCGACACCCATGTCGAACTATCGCGAGGATGGCAAAAGGGATGCAAAAGCGTCGCGACAGCGCGACCCGGTGGTGTATCGGAAACTTCCCACGCCGGCATTACCCGGATCGAGTGCGAAGGGCCTCTCTCAGCCTTGCCGCCGCATCCGCCCGAGGTCCGGTTC
>JAYFSB010000031.1:0-9608 GCA_040946865.1 Burkholderia sp. | reverse complement strand
AACTTCGTTCATGATCGATTCGCTTCGCAGGCTTGACGACATCACGAATGCAGACACTTGATCAGCATTGCCTAAACACATTTTTTCAAATGTAAACAAATCTTAGGGGCGATGGTGTGCGTATTGTAGCTGGCGCGTTACAATCGTCGTAATTCTCGAACGAATTTCCATGTCCATGACCTTGTCCTCGACGCTGTTTTCGAAGTACTCCGCCGCCTACGCGCGTCGTGCGTTCGCTTTCTCGGTCCGCCGTGCACTCGGTACCGCGCTGCTCGCCGCGTGGACATTCGGTGCCATACCCGTTCACGCCCAGACGCCCGCCTCCGGCGCGGCCGACGACGATGATGCGCTGTTGCAGAGCGCCTTCTCGCCGGCTTTTCACGACGAAAAGAAGGACCTGCCCGGCGTGCCGCTGACGGCGCAGATCCTCTACCAGGTAGTGGCTGCCGAGGTCGCGCTGCAACGTGCCCAGCCGGTGCCCGCCTTCCAGACCTATCTCGCCCTGGCGCGCGATACCAAGGATCCTCGGATGGCGCAGCGCGCCACGGAAATCGCGCTGGCCGCGCAAAACCCGGCCGACGCGCTGGCCGCCGCGAACCTGTGGCGCGAGTATACGCGTGATTCGTATACGCGTGATTCGAATCGCGCGGCCCAGGTCGATGCGGCCCTGCTGGTGCTGACCGGCAAGCCGTCCGACGCCGAGCCGCTGCTGGGCCGCGAACTGGCCCGTACCAACGGCGACAACCGCGGCGACGCGATCCTGGCCCTGCAGGCCCTGATCGCGCGCGGCCCGAACCGCGTGGACGGCCTAACCGTGCTGCAACATCTGCTCAAGGACGACCTGATCCGCCCCGAGGCGTGCCTGGCGATCGCCCGCCAGCAGTTCGCCATCGACGACAAGCCGGCCGCCGTCACCTCGCTGAAGCAGGCGCTGGAACTGAAGCCCGACTACCTGCCGGCCGCTCTAATGCTGTCGCAGATGGGCCCCGAGGAACGCGCGATCAGCGTGGCCTCGTTCGAGAAATACGTGCAGCAGAACCCCAAGGCGCACGAAGGGCACCTCGCGCTGGCTCAGCTCTACCTCGCCGACAATCGTCTCGACGACGCGCAGAAGCAGTTCGAGACCATGCACCGCAACGATCCGAAGGAACCGGCACCGCTAATGGCGCTAGCCCTGATCAAGATCCAGCAGAAGCAGCTCGACGACGTCTCCAAGTACCTGAAGCAGTATATCGATGTGGCCCAGCAGCTGCCCGATGCCGACGTCGGCCAGGCCTACGTCTACCTCGCGCAGGTCTCGGTCGAGCAGGACAACGACGCGCAGGCCTCGCGGTGGCTCAACAAAATCGACCCGGCCAGCCCCCACTACATACCGGCGCAGGTCACGCGCGCGCAGATCCTCGCTAAGCAGGGCAAGGTCGACGACGCACGCAAGGTCCTCGCGGGTCGGCAGGTCAACGATCCGCGCGACGCGGCCGTGATCGCGCGCGCCGACGCCTCGCTGCTATTCTCGGCCAAGCGCTACCGCGAGGCTGCCGACCGGCTCGCTCAGGCCGTCGAGGCCTTCCCCGACGATCCCGACCTGCGTTACGACTACGCGATGGCCTCGGAGAAGATCGACCAGTACACCACCATGGAGCAGCAGCTGCGCGTGCTGATGCGCGCCCAGCCCAACGATCCGCAGGCGTACAATGACCTTGGCTACTCGCTGGCGGATCGTAACCAGCGCCTGCCCGAGGCGAACGAGCTGATCGAGAAGGCCAGTGCGCTGGGGCCCAAAGATGCCTTCATCATGGATAGCCTCGGCTGGGTTAAGTACCGGCTGGGCGATAACTCGGCGGCCGCGCAGATCCTCTCGCGCGCCTACAGCTTGCAGCCGAACGCCGAGATCGGCGCGCACCTCGGCGAGGTGCTCTGGAAAAGCGGCCAGCAGGACAAAGCACGTGATGCTTGGCGCGCCGCGCAGAAGCTCGAACCCGACAACGACACGTTGGTCAACACGCTTAAGCGCTTCGAGGTACAGGGCCTGTGAGCGTCGCGATCCGATCGATTGGCCGGAGTGCCGCACTCACCCCTCTCGCGTCCCTCGCCCGCCTCGGCGCGCTCACGCTCGCCGCGGGCACCCTGGCCGGCTGCGCGATGCAGCGCGCACCAGCACCCGTCGTCGGCACCGCAGCGCCGGGTGCCGACGCCATCACCACCCAGGTCGCGCACGCCTACACGGGCCGCTTCGCGGTCCGCTACGACGACGACCGCCTCGGCAAGCCGCAGAACGTCTACGGCAATTTCTCCTGGCAGGAAACCGGCAATGCGATCACGCTCGAGCTACGCAGCCCGCTCGGCCAGACGCTCGCCATTGTGCGCTCCTCGCCGCAGAACGCCTCGCTCGAGATGCCGGACCGCGCGCCGCGCAACGCCACCGACGTCGGCCAACTGATGCGCGACACGCTCGGCTTCGAGCTGCCTCTCGACGGGCTGCGCTACTGGATGCTGCCGCAGCCCTCGCCGTCCACGCCGGCCGATGTGGTACGCGAGAGCGGCACGCAAATGAAGCAGGTCCGCCAGGACGGCTGGACCATCGACTACCTTGCCTACGCTGACGCACCCGCCACCGGCATCAAGCGTCTGAACCTAACACGCGAGGATCCGCCGCTCGACATCAAGCTCGTGCTCGACCACTGACCCCGCTCCCTTGCCAAGAAGTCCCCAAGCATGACCGAGACATCCCGCTCGCTGCGCGACTGCCTCGCTTCGGCGAAACTCAACCTATTCCTGCACATCACGGGCCGTCGCCCGGATGGCTATCACTCGCTGCAGACTGTGTTTCAGCTGCTTGACTGGGGCGACCTGCTGCACTACACGCTGCGCGAGGACAGTGTGGTGCGCCGTCTCACCGAGGTGGAGGTGGCGGGCGTGCCCGAGGAGCAGGACCTGGTGGTGCGCGCCGCGCGCCTGCTGCAGGCCTACACGGGCACCACGCTCGGCGTCGACATCGAGATCGACAAGGTCCTACCGATGGGCGCGGGCCTGGGCGGCGGCAGCTCCGACGCGGCCACCACCCTGCTCGCGCTGAACCGCCTCTGGAAGCTCGACCTGCCGCGCGCCGAACTGCAGGCGCTGTCCGTCAAGCTGGGTGCCGACGTGCCCTTCTTCGTGTTCGGAAAAAATGCGTTCGCGGAGGGTATCGGAGAGGCTCTGGAGCAGGTAGAATTACCGGTTCGCTGGTTCCTGGTTGTGACGCCTCGAGTTCACGTACCGACCGCTGAAATTTTTTCAGATAAGTCGTTGACAAGAGATTCGAGACCGATCAAAGTTACCGACTTTCTTGCGCTGCAAAGCAGCAATGGTTGGCCAGACAGTTTCGGCCAAAACGACATGCAAGCGGTTGTGACAAAGAAGTACGCGGAAGTTGCAAAGGTAGTCAAAGCGTTGTATAATTTTGCCCCCTCGCGGATGACCGGCTCTGGAGCTAGTGTCTTCGCAGCGTTCGGTAGCAGGCAGGAGGCTCAGGCAGCACAAGCCACCTTGCCAGCAGACTGGAACAGCGCCGTTACCGGAAGCCTGGGTGAATATCCACTCTTCGCTTTTGCGTCATAAAGTAAAGTTGTTTTAAAGTAAAGTTGTTTTGCTGCATCGTTTTGGTTTTGCTGCATCGGATGTTTTGCTGCATCGGATGTTTTGCTGCATCGGATGTCCTATACTTTCGGTGAAGCTCAAAGTTGAGTGTAGAGTGTAGGGGAGTCGCCAAGTTGGTCAAGGCACCGGATTTTGATTCCGGCATGCGAGGGTTCGAGTCCTTCCTCCCCTGCCAAAGTTTCCTCAGTTACTCCCGCCCCAGCCCGTAGCAGGTTCATGATGAGCAGCCATGACGGCCTAATGGTTTTCACTGGCAACGCGAACCCCGCGCTTGCGCAGAAAGTCGTTGACAATCTCGGCATTCCGCTTGGCAAGGCTATGGTCAGCCGTTTCTCCGACGGCGAAATCCAGGTCGAAGTCCAGGAAAACGTGCGCGGCAAGGACGTATTCGTCCTGCAGTCCACCTGCGCACCGACGAACGACAACCTGATGGAACTGATGATCATGGTCGATGCGCTCAAGCGCGCATCCGCTGGCCGGATCACCGCCGCCATCCCCTACTTCGGTTATGCACGCCAGGATCGCCGCCCGCGTTCGGCCCGCGTCGCGATCTCCGCGAAGATCGTTGCGAACATGCTAGAAATCGCCGGCGTCGAGCGGATCATCACGATGGATCTGCATGCCGACCAGATCCAGGGCTTCTTTGACATCCCGGTCGACAACATCTACGCCACGCCGATCCTGCTGGGCGACCTGCGCAAGCAGAACCACCCGGACCTGCTGGTGGTGTCGCCCGACGTCGGCGGCGTGGTGCGCGCCCGGGCGCTGGCCAAACAGTTGAACTGCGATCTCGCGATCATCGACAAGCGTCGCCCGAAAGCGAACGTCGCCGAGGTGATGAACATCATCGGTGAAGTCGAAGGCCGCACCTGCGTGATCATGGACGACATGGTCGACACCGCCGGCACGCTCTGCAAGGCCGCACAAGTGCTCAAGCAGCGCGGTGCCAAGCGTGTGTTCGCCTACGCGACGCACCCGGTGCTGTCGGGCGGCGCGGCAGCGCGGATCGATGCCTCGGAGCTCGACGAACTGGTCGTGACCGACACCATCCCGCTGAGCGACGAGTCGCTCGGCTGCGCCAAGTTCCGCGCGCTGTCGAGCGCCGATCTGCTCGCCGAAACCTTCGCGCGCATCCGCCGCGGCGATTCGGTGATGTCGCTGTTCGCCGAGTCCTGATCCCGGCAATCACAGGAATTTGGTAGCCCGCAAAAAGCGAAGCCTGAACGCTTCGCTTTTTGCACAAACGGCCCGGAAAGACAAACGGCCCGGAAAGACGAAACCCAGGCCGATTTTTTGGGGCCGCAAGGCCTCGTTCAACTGCCTGGTCGCGGGCAGCAATGGAGAATCTCATGAAAGTTGTCGCTTTCGAGCGTGCACTGCAAGGTACGGGTGCGAGCCGCCGCCTGCGCAACACGGGCAAGACCACGGGTATCGTCTACGGTGGCGAAGCTGCCGCGCAAATGATCGAACTCGATCACAACGCCCTGTGGCACGCCCTGAAGAAGGAAGCCTTCCACTCGTCGATCCTCGAGCTCGAAGTGGCCGGTCAGTCGCAAAATGTGCTGCTGCGTGACGTGCAATACCACCCGTTCCGCCCGCTCGTGCTGCACGTTGACTTCCAGCGCGTCGATGCATCGAAGAAGCTGCACACCAAGGTGCCGGTTCACTTCCTGAACGCCGAAGTCAGCCCGGCCATGAAGCTCTCGAGCGCCGTCGTCTCGCACGTGGTCATGGAACTCGACATCGAGTGCCTGCCGGCCGCCCTGCCGGAATTCCTGGAAGTCGACCTGTCGAAGTTGGAAGCCGGTCAATCGATCCACGCCAAGGACATCGTGCTGCCGAACGGCGTCTCACTGGTCGCGCACGTCGACGCCGAAAACCCGGTGATCGCGACCGCGACGATCCCGGCCGGTGCCGTGTCGGACGAAGCTGCTGCAGGCGAAGGCGAAATGCCGGCTGCCTAAGCCAGGTCCAACACATTCGCACCGTCGCGGAATGGACGGTCCGCGAAGCAACCCGCCGCGGCTCGCCAGGCGGGTTTTTTTATTTTTGCGGCCTCAACATCATGATCAAACTGATCGTCGGGCTCGGCAATCCGGGCGTCGAATACACGGCGACACGCCATAACGCCGGCTTCTGGCTGGTCGACCAGCTCGCGTGCGAAACCGGCGCAACGCTGCACAACGAGCGACGCTTCCACGGCCATTACGCCAAGGCGCGGCTCTATGGCGAGGAAGTGCACCTGCTCGAGCCGCAGACCTACATGAACCGCTCCGGCCAGTCGGTAGTCGCGGTGGCGCAGTTCTTCAAGATCCTGCCCGACGAGATCCTGGTCGCGCACGACGAGCTCGACCTGCCGCCCGGCTCGGTCAAGCTCAAGCTCGGCGGCGGCAGTGGTGGCCACAACGGTCTGAAGGACATCTCGGCGCGTCTGTCCTCGCAACAATACTGGCGGCTGCGGATCGGCATCGGCCATCCGCGCGAGCTGATCCCCGAGGGCGCGCGCGCCGCTGCCAAGTCCGACGTGGCGAACTTCGTACTGAAGCCGTCGCGCCGCGAGGAACAGGAGGTGATCGACGCCTCGATCGAGCGCTCGCTCGCCGTGATGCCGATCTTCGTGAAGGGCGAAACCGAACGCGCGGTGATGCAGCTCCACCACAACGGTGCCTGAGCGGCGACAGCCCGTGTTTGCCCTTTCCATGCCGAAGCGGCGCGCGCCGCCTGCTTTAAAGTCAGGAGCCCGTGATGAGCCGTTATTGGAGCAAGATCATTCAACAGCTCGTCCCCTATGTACGTAAGCGACTCGGCATGTCTATCGTAGACGACAGCAAAGCTCGACACCAAAGTGGTGTTCATCATTTTCGTTTCTGTTAAATTTCGAGTGGATGATAAATTATCCGATTTGCACGTGAACGATGGTAGTCATGCATCGCAAGTGGTTCGTGAACGGCATCGATTTCGACGCGGCTGCGAGGCGGTTGACGGTCACAACATCGATTTTGTTGCCGGCAGTCGCTTCCTGCATCCAGAGATCGCCGGCGGCCATCCCGTGCACGACACCATTGTCAAGCGCTACCGGCACTTGAACTTCTTCCAGCACGACTTGCTTTCTCGAAGTGCGCACGCCTCGCATCAAGCTGCCTGACGGCTGCGTGGCGCTCGTCGAGCCCGAAGTGGGCCGGCGAGCTCAAGGCTTTACGCTGCTGTTCGAGGCCATGGTGCTGATGCTCGCCCAGCAAATGTCGTTCACCGCAGTCGCCCGTACCGTCGGCGAGTCCCGGCATCGGGTGCACGCCATGTGCAAACGCTATGTCGAACTCGCGCTCGCCGAGATAGACCTGTCCGACATGACGAGCATTGCCGCCGACGAAACGTCCTACCAAGCGCAGACACAACTACCTGACGCTCGTGGCTGATGCGCTCGAACGCAAAGCCGTGTCCATGATCGAAGACAAGGATGCTGCGACGATCGAAGCATTCGCCACGAGCATAGGAGAGAGCCCGAGCAGATCACGTCGGTCAGCATTGACATGTCGCCCACGTTCATCAAAGGCATCGAGACGAACCTGCCGAATGCTCGCATCGCCTTCGACAAGTTTCACGTCATCGCTCATGCGGCGAAAGCCATGGACCCAATGCGGCGAATCGAGCAGCGAACCGATTCGGAACTCAAGGGATTGCGGATGGCCGCTGCTGAAGGATCGCGACCGGCTGACCGCCCGCGCGTGGCTCTATCTTGAGCAACTTCGGGAGATTCTCGATCGCAAGCAGATCAACGTCATCAGCAAAATGCTCGAGCAGTGGTACACGAACGTTATGTGCTCGAAGGTCGATCCGATGAAGGACGTCGCCCGCATGATCCAGAGTCATTTCGCCGGCATCCTCGCCTGGACCCAGACGCGTCAGATCAACGGCTTCCTGGAAGCCATCAACGGACTCTTCCAGGCCGCCAAGCGAAAGGCACGCAGATACACCAATCTCACGACCATGCGCACCGTGGTAAGCGACTCGGCATGGCCGTCGTAGACGCCAGCAAAGATCGCCGCCAAAGTGGTGTCCATCATTTTCGAAGTATGGACACCACTTTGGTAGACACAGAGAAACCGGGTAGCCGCAAAGGACGCCCGAACCATAGTCCTGAGTTCCAGCGTCGCATAGCAATCGCCGCGTGCGAGCCAGGTGTTTCAGTCGCCAAACTGGCCCGTGAGCATGGTCTGAATGCGAATCTGGCGTTCACCTGGCGGCACCGTATCGTGCCAGAGCAAAGGGCGTCAGAGGCAACGCTGCTGCCAGTGACGGTCGTGAGCGATATGAGGCGGTCATCGCAGCGCCACCAATCAAACCGGAGATCGCGAAACCGGCCGTACCCGTTGGCACGATTGAAGTCCGGCTCGGACGAGCGGTGGTCAAGGTCGATGGCGTTGCCGACCCCAATATGCTGCGAACCGTATTGGGGAGCCTGCGATCATGATCTCTTTGCCTACCGGTACACGTATCTGGTTTGCGGCGGGCGTCACCGATAGGCGTTTCGGATTCCAGGGACTGGCTGCGAAAGTACGACAGCGCTCGAAGAAAATCCGCTGGGTGGCCACCTATTCATCTTCCGTGGGCGCCGCGGCGATCTCGTCAAGATGCTGTGGGCCACTGATGACGGGCTCTGGCTGCTTGCAAAGCGATGGGAGCGAGGTCGATTTATCTGGCCGCAGGCCGACGGTGGCAAGATCCATCTAACGAGCACTCAGTTGTCGATGTTGCTCGAGGGCATCGATTGGCGACAGCCTCGACGCACCGCCGCACTCGCGAGATTGTAACCCGCGCGCAAGCGCTTTTATAAGCATGCGACGCATGTCCGATCATGCGCCACTTCCTGATACCGTTGCCGAGCTCCATGCCCTGGTGCTCGAGCAACAGGCATTGGCCGAAGAACAACAAGCCTCACTCGAGAAAATGGTGCAGGAGCTGGCTGCGCGTGATCAGGAGATCGAACGCCTGAAGGCGCTGATCGACAAGCTCAAACGCATGCACTTCAGTCGCAAGCCCGAGCAACTCGATCGCCAGATCGAGAACCTCGAAACCCGGCTCGAGGAGCTGACAGCCGGGCGCGGCGCTGTCGATGTGCAGCGCATGCGAAGACGGGCAAGGACAAAGCCGCGAGCAGCAAAGAACCCGTCTCGCGGGCGCCACTGCCGCCGCACCTGCTGTGCGAAGAGATCGTGCTAGAACCCGATCCGGTCTGCCCGAAGTGCGGCACTGAGATGCCGATGCTCGGTGAGGACGTGTCCGAGCAACTTGCCCGTGTCGCGGCAGCGTTCAAGGTGATCCGCACGATCCGGCCTAAGATGCTCTGCCCGAGCTGCGGCCACATCGAACAGCCACCGCTGCCAGGCCTGCCGATCGAGCGCAGCATTGTGCCCATCCCAGCGCGCTCGCCGATATCGTCGTGTCGAAGTTCGCGGATCATCAACCGCTGTATCGGCAAGTGGAGATCGCTGCGCGTGACGGTATGACGCTTGATCGTGCCAGCATGGGCCGCTGGGTCGGCCAGATCGCCGTGCTTTGCAAACCGTTGATCGAAGCGATCCAGCGCTACACGTTGCGTCCCGGCAAATTGCACACGGACGACACGCCGGTCGCCGTGCTCGCGCCAAGCAACGGGAAGACCCTGTGACCGGTCGGTTCTGGGTCTATGCATGCATACGATCGCCGCTCGGGCTCGACTGAACCGATTGCGGTATGGTTCGACTTTTTGTCGGACCGCAAGGCGTCCACCCTCAAACTCGGCTCACGGCATTCTGCAGGCGGATGCCTACGCCAGCTCCGATCAACTGTACGCGAGTGGCGATGTCCATGAGGCATGCGTGCTGGGATCATGCCCGACGCAAGGGCTACGACCTCCACGCGAGCACGCCTAGCTCGGACACCCAGACATTGCTCGCGATGATTGGCGAGCGCTACGGCATCGAAGCCGATAT
>JAYFSB010000030.1:0-9698 GCA_040946865.1 Burkholderia sp. | reverse complement strand
CAGTGCTGAATGAAATGAATCCGCAGCATGCGCTCCAGGCCAATCGGCGGGCGTCCGTTGCCACGTTTCGGGTAGTATGGCTCGATCAGCGCACACAATGCCGCCAACGGCACGATCCGCTCCATCGCGTCCAAGAACTCATCGCCCCGCGTACGTTTGCACTTCGTCTCGAAGCCTGCACCTTCGTCAGTCGCCACCGCCAGCGTTGGCTGTTTCATTTTCGTTTGCCTTGCTCGGGTCATATCCACCGATCTATAACGGCTGGCCCACGGGGACGGTGAACTTGATCAGCATTGCCTTAATCCTATAGTTGCCGACCTCGAGTACCCGCTGGATATCGAGTACCCCGAGAGGTGTACCAGCGGCGAACGCATGAAGCGGGCGGCCGGAATGCGCGTTGCTTGGCTAAGCGCCCGGGCACGCTCAGGTCGCCAGTATCGAGCCGGGCCACATAGCGGAAACCGCACGCGGCATGCGAAACACCTCGACGTCCAGCCCGGCGCGCGGTTTCGGCCAGCGAGGCAGAGCGTGCGCTCCAGGTCATCGTGGCCGTTGTAGGCTGTGGGATCAGCACCGCGATCTCGTCGAGGGTACCGGCGGTGGTGAGGGAAGACGTCATGTACGCAGCTTCAAGCGAATGTAGGTGAAATTGACCGCGGCGGCCGCCAGATAGCCGGCGGCCAGCCCGACCAGGGTGCCGTAAAGGCCGAGCGCGGGGATCGCGACGGCGTTAGCCGCGGCCGCCACGGCGAGCGCCAGCAGCCACTTGGCCAGCAGCACGAACCTGGCCTGGAACTTCAGCACCACCAGGTTGCCGATCGCCTCGACGCCGGCCGGCACAGAGAGCCATACCGCCCAGCGGAAGATCGAGACCGACTGCTCGTAGCCAGGGCCGAACACGCAGCCGATGATCAGCGGTGCGAGCAGGTCGAGCACGGCGGCACCAGCGATCATTAGCGCGCTGGTCATGGCGATCAGGTGCCAGACGTTGCGGCGCAGCCGCGGCAGCTCCGAGACGCGGTAGACGAAGACCGGCGCGATGGTCTGCGCGAGCAGCAGGGCTAGCGTAATCCAGTTCTCATTTAACTGCTGTGCGACGGCATAGCGGCCCAACTCGGTGAACGAGACATGCCGTTCCAGCATCAGCCGGTCGAGCTTGAGAAACAGGTACATGCAGACTAGGCCGATCCAGAACACCGTGCCGGCCGAGGCAAAATGTCGAAACAGCTGGGCCTCGACGCGCCAGCCGAGCCGGCCGCCGTGACGGCACCGGTAGTAGAGCATCAGTGCCAGTGCGATCATGCCGGCCTCGAGCGCCCACAGCCAGCCGTAGCTGGCTGGCGTTGCCGCGGCGCGCACCAGCAGCCAGACCAGCAGGGTCTTGCCGAGCGCGGCGAACATGCTCGCGATCAGCTGCGGCTTGCTGTAGGTCATGCTCTGCAGCCAGGCGTTGATCACGCCGACGAAGGGCTCGCGCAGCACCAGAGTCACCGCCAGCCCCGCCAGCATCGCGCCGACCAGCGGATCGACCAGGCCCGTCGCGATGCCTGCCCAGGTCAGCGCGAGCGCGGCAACCGATACCGAAAAGCGCAGCGCGAAGGCGCTGCCGAGCACTGTGCCGAGTTCGGCGGGGACGTGCTGGACGATGGTCGGCACCAGGATCTCAGCGCCGCAGACCCAGGTCAGTGGTGCCAGCACCAGCAGCAGCGTGTTCGCGTACTGCCACTTGCCGAACACGTCGGGGCCCAGTGCGCGGGCCAGCAGGCCGCTGATCACGATCGCGATTCCGATCTGCGTGAGGCGCTCGAGGCCGAGCCAGACCAGGTTGGCGGCGGCCCGGGCGACATCGGGGTTCGCGATGCGCGTTAGCTTCAGCATGAAAAAACTCGAAAAAAAGCTCGGTGCCGATCTGGCCGACGTGCCAATTTTCTAATTTGCGGCGCTGCAACCTGCACGCATTAGAATGGGCGGCTCGTGGGCGATGCCTGCCCCACCGACCGGGCGGGTCCAAACAGTGATTATAAGTTGTCCGGGTCCGAACCCGACATTCGACGTAGGACGCGCCACCCGGCTGGCATGCGAGGCCACGGCACCCTTTTCCATGCACGATAGAGAGTGAATCGATGATTTCCCAATCCATCTTCAAGGCGTACGACATTCGCGGTGTGATCGGCAAGACGCTCGACGCCGGGACCGCCCGCTCGATCGGGCAGGCGTTCGGCAGCGAAGTGCGCGCCCAGGGTGGCGATGCGGTGGTGGTCGCACGCGACGGCCGGCTGTCCGGCCCAGAACTGATCGCGGCGCTGGCCGACGGACTGGGCGCGGTGGGCGTCGACGTGGTCGACGTCGGCATGGTGCCGACCCCGGTCGGTTATTTCGCGGCCAGCGTGCCGCTGCCGCTGGCCAGCGGCGAGCGCCGCGTGGATTCCTGCATCGTCGTGACTGGCAGCCACAATCCGCCCGACTACAACGGCTTCAAGATGGTGTTGTGCGGCGCAGCGATCTACGGCGAGCAGATCCAGGGGTTGTACCGCCGCATCGTCGCCGGGGACTACGCCGAGGGCAGCGGCAGCTACCAGCAGCACGACGTGGCCGATGCCTACCTGCAGCGCATCGTCGGCGACATCAAGCTGGCACGCCCGCTGAAGATCGTGGTTGACACCGGCAACGGCGTGGCTGGCGAACTGGCACCGCGCCTGTTCAAGGCGTTCGGCTGCGAGCTGGTCGGGCTGTTCACCGAGATCGACGGCAACTTCCCGAACCATCACCCAGATCCAGCGCATCCCGAGAACCTGCAGGACGTGATCCGCGCGCTGAAGGAAACCGATGCCGAGATCGGCTTTGCCTTCGACGGTGACGGCGACCGCCTTGGCGTAGTCACCAAGGACGGCCAGGTCATCTACCCGGATCGCCAGATGATGCTGTTCACCGAGGAAGTGCTGTCGCGCAACCCGGGCGCGCAGGTCATCTACGACGTCAAGTGCACGCGCAACCTGGCACCATGGATTCGCGAGAAAGGCGGCGAGCCGCTGATGTGGAAGACCGGCCACTCGCTGGTGAAGGCCAAGCTGCGCGAGACCGGCGCGCCGCTGGCCGGCGAGATGAGCGGCCATGTGTTTTTCAAGGACCGCTGGTACGGCTTCGACGACGGCCTCTATACCGGCGCGCGCCTGCTCGAGATCCTCGCGCGCGTGGCCGATCCGAGCGCGCTGCTCAACGGCCTGCCGAACGCCGAATCGACGCCGGAACTTCAGCTTAAGCTCGAGGAAGGCGAGAACGTCGTGCTGATCGAGAAGCTGCGTCAGGACGCCAAGTTCGAGGGTGCCGACGAGGTCATCACGATCGACGGCCTGCGCATCGAGTATCCCGACGGCTTCGGTCTAGCGCGTTCTTCGAACACCATGCCGGTGGTGGTGCTGCGGTTCGAAGCAAATTCGGCCGAGGCGCTGGAGCGGATCAAGGGCGAATTCCGTCGCGCACTGACGGCCGCCAAGCCCGACGCGAAGCTGCCGTTCTGAGGCCGCGAGCCACCTGCCAGGCCGATGACCTTGCCTGACGCGCCGGGGAGAGGGTCCGGCGCGTTTTTCATCGGGCTTGCCGGAGCGGCGCTCGATGGTACCGGCCGGCGCATTTTCCCTCCCACCTCGCCTGTTTACGGGATACACCCGCCGACGCGATAAAATCGCGCCTTTTGGTCCGTACCAGTCTTTCGACGGTTTTTTCAGAGTGCAAAAAATTCTGATCGTGCGCGTCTCGTCGCTCGGCGACGTCGTGCACAACATGCCGGTGATCGCCGACATCCACCGGCACCATCCGGATGCCCAGATCGACTGGCTCGTTGAGGAAAGCTTCATCGAGCTGGTCAAGCTGGTGCACGGCGTGCGCAAGGTGCTGCCGTTCTCGTTACGGCGCTGGCGCAAGTCGCTCGGCAGCGCGCAGATCTGGCGCGAGATCCGCGCGTTTCGCCGGCAGATCGCCGACGAGCATTACGACCTGGTGATCGACTGCCAGGGGCTGATCAAGAGCGCCTGGGTGGCGAGCTGGGCGCGCGGCCAACTGATCGGCCTGGCCAACCGCACCGACGGTGCCGGCTACGAATGGCCGGTACGCTTCTTCTACCGCCGCCGCGTGCCGATCGCGCCGCGTACCCACGTGGTCGAGCGCACGCGCCAGCTGGTGGCCGCGGCGCTGGGCGACCCGGCACCGTCGCCCGACGACGAGCTCGATTTTGGTCTTGACACGCATCAGGCGGCGCGCGCGCTGGTGGCTGCCGACCTGAATCTTCCGGTATCATACGTGGTCTTCGTCCACGCGACGTCGCGCGCCGACAAGCAATGGCCGGACGCCGCCTGGATCGAGCTCGGCCAGTCGCTGGTGCGGCGTGGCGCGTCGCTGGTGCTGCCCTGGGGCAGCGAGGCCGAATGCGCCACCAGCGAGCGGCTGGCCAGGGAGTTCGGCGCGGCCGCGATCGTGCCGCCCAGGCGGTCGCTACCGGCCGTGGTGGGCCTGGTCGACGGCGCGGCGGCCACGGTCGGTGTCGATACCGGCCTCGTGCACATCGCGGCGGCACTCAAGCGCCCGACGGTCGAACTGTACAATTTCGCTACCGCATGGCGCACGGGCGGCTACTGGTCGCCGAACGTCGTCAATCTCGGCACGGCCGGCGCGCCGCCCTCGCCGTCCCAGGTGAAGGACGCGCTCGCGTCGTTCGGCCTCCTGTAACGGTGCGATCATGAGCAAATCCCAGATCCTCGAAGTCTCCTCGGTTGACTGGCACGGGCAGCAGCTGTCGATGCCGCGCGAGCAACTGCTCGCCGCCGTCGAGACCGGCAAGGTGCTGTATTTCCCGAACCTGCGCTTCGCCATCGAAGGCAACGAGGAGGCCTTGCTCGATCCGGTACTAGCCGATCCTAAGCGCAAGAACATCAGCCTCGCGCCTAACGGTGGCGCGGTGTCTGGCGTGCTCGGCGACGCGGTCACGCAGTCGTCCGTGCGCGCGCTGGTGGCGCGCTACCAGAAGCAGGCGGCCTCGCTGGTCGACGGCCTGTTCCCCGAGTATCGCGGCCACATGCGCGTGGCACCGACCAGCCTGCGGCTGCGCCAGGTCGAGACGCGCGAGACGCCCTGGCGCAAGGACGACAGCCGCCTGCACGTCGATGCCTTTCCCTCGCGGCCGAACCGCGGCGAGCGGATCCTGCGCGTGTTCAGCAACGTCAACTCGGCCGGTGTGCCGCGTGTGTGGCGCGTTGGCGAGCCGTTCGAGGATGTCGCCAAGCGCTTCCTGCTCGAGATTCGCCCGCCGCTACCGGGCTCTGCCTGGCTGCTGTCGCTGTTGCACGTCACCAAGTCGAAACGCAGCGCCTACGATCACCTGATGCTGCATCTTCACGACGCGATGAAGGCCGACCAGGCCTACCAGCAGGATTGCCCGCAGCAGACCATGCCGTTCCCGCCCGGCAGCGTCTGGATCTGCTTCTCGGACCAGACTTCCCATGCCGTCATGTCGGGTCAGTTCATGATGGAACAGACCTTTTTCCTGCCGGTCGACGCGATGGCGCGGCCTGATTGCGCGCCGCTCGACATCCTCGAGCGGCGGCTACAGCGCGCGCTCGTCTAAGCACGGAGCGAAACTATGGTGATGTCATGTTGAGAGCGGTGTATCGCGCGCTGTGGTGGATCGTCGCGCCCGCCGCGGTACTGCGTCTGTTCTGGCGCTCGCCCAAGGAGCGCGGCTATCGCGAGCATATCGGCGAGCGCTTCGGCCATCTCGCGCCAGCCATGCGCGCCCGGCGCGGGCCCGACGATGCGGCACTGCTGATCTGGGTGCATGCGGTCTCGATCGGCGAGACGCGCGCCGCGCAGCCACTGATCGAGGCGCTGCTGGCCGCGCGGCCGGACGCGAAACTGCTGCTCACGCACATGACGCCGAGCGGCCGCGCCACCGGCGAGCAGCTGTTCGGCTCGCGCGTGATGCGCTGCTATCTCCCCTACGACATGCCGCATCTGGTGCGCCGCTTCCTGCGCGCCTGGCGGCCGACGCTAGGGCTGGTGATGGAGACCGAGGTTTGGCCCACGCTGATCGACGAATGCCGTCGCGCCTCGGTGCCGCTGGTGCTGACCAATGCGCGCATGTCGGCGCGTTCATTCCGGCACGCCGCGCGCTTCGGCCCGGCGGTGTGCGAGGTATTTGGCAGCTTCTCGAGCGTGCTCGCGCAAGGCCCGTCGGACGCCAAGCGGCTCGGCTCGCTGGGCGCGCGCAACCTGGCTGTGCTCGGCAACCTGAAGTTCGACATGAGCACGCCGCCCGAGCTGGCCGCGCGCGGCCGGGCCTGGCGGAAGGCGATCGGCTCGCGGCCGGTGTGGGTGGCGACCAGCACGCGCGAGGGCGAGGAGACGCTGGTGCTGCGCGCCTTCGCGGCGCTCGAGACACCGAATGCGTTGCTGATCCTGGTGCCACGTCATCCGCAGCGTTTCGACGAAGTGGCTGCGCTGGCGGCACGCGAAGGGCAAATGGTGGTGCGCCGCTCGGCGCTGTGGGCAGACGGTGCCGCGGTGCCGGGACAGGCCCACGCGGCGTTGCCGAGTGAAACCACAGTGCTGCTCGGTGATTCAATGGGCGAGCTCGGTACCTATTACGCGGCGGCCGATGTGGCCTTCATCGGCGGCAGCTTGCTGCCGCTGGGCGGCCAGAACCTGATCGAGGCCTGCGCAGTGGGGGTACCGGTACTGATCGGGCCGCACGTGTTCAACTTCACGCAGGCCACGGCCGATGCGGTGGCGGCCGGCGCGGCCGCCCAGGTCCAGGATCCGGAGGAGCTAGCGACGGTGCTCGATGCGCTGCTCTCCGATCCGGCGCGGCGCACCGCGATGGGCACGGCCGGTGCCGCGTTCGCCGCGCGCCATCGCGGCGCGACGGCGCGCACCGTCGACGTGCTAACGGCGCTGCTGCCACCGCCGGGCTCTGCTGCCGTGCGCGACGAGGCCGAGCCAGTCTGAGCACACGTTATTGTGGACGCATCCGCCTGAAGCGAAAACGGCCAGCATTGCCGGCCATTCGACGTTTAGTTTTAGTAAGCGCTCAGGTACGCGACTCGGCATGGCCGTCGTAGAGGCCAGCAAAGATGGGCACCACTTTGTTAGTGGTCTAGGGTCTGTTTACATTTGAAAAAATGTAAACAGACCCTAGACCACCTTACCGAGCCTCGCAGACGGCTTGATGCAAGCAACGGGCACCGCCCCCGCCTATCTCACACGCACCGACCCGGTTCTGGGTCAATCCGACACCGCACCATGCCGGCGGCGCCAATACATGGCGCATGCGCGCATCTGCTCCAATCGAGCTGACGGCAGCGAATACAACGTTTATCTGAGCGGGGATCTGGCCTGTTTCGATCAGCGTGAAGACGTGATCGCCTATTGCTCGAAATTGGGCGCAAGCCTGATTGCAGTCGACATACGACTGAGCCCGGTCTCCGGCGCAGAGTGGTCTCAGCCGCGAGTGTCGATCCAATCGCGTGCCCAGCGATCGGAGTGATGCAGAGCGGCCTCTTCGGTGCCGAAGTAATCGAGAGAGTAGAACTCGTAGAGAGCTGCTTCGTTGCGACGATCCATACGCCTGAGCGTTAGATTGGACGAGAAGCTGCCGTCAGGAAGACGGTGGACCGAAGGCGCGACGGCATAGCCGCGATAGTGTTTGATAATGGTCTCTTGCATGATGAATCAGTTGTTCGATGCTCGATGAGCATGGCCTGTGATGACACGTGTCCGGCATTGACCAAATGGTCAGGAATCCTGCTGTTTAGGGTGTATGTTCATGTTCGCCAACAAGCATGCGACGGCTAACGCTTGGATTCCGGCAGGATAAGGCCAGGCTTGTGCGAATTGCGTGACGGCGCATCGTAATTCGTGCCAGAGAATGACTTGACGGACAGACTTCCGCGGACGATGCTGGCTCGCCACGGTGGCGAGCCAGCCGGAATGACTCAGCGGCGATAGCTGGGGCGCGTGCTCGGCACACCGGCCGAGGCACGCTCGTCCTTGTGGCGGTAGTTGATACGACCCCTCGTCAGGTCGTAGAGGGACATCTCAAGCCTGACGCGATCGCCGGCCAGGATACGGATATGGTTTTTCCTCAGGCACCCCGAGGCATAAGCGGCCACCACCGCGCCGTTTTCCAGCGTCACACGATAGCGGCTGTCAGGCAGTATCTCATCGACGACTCCGTCCAGTTCAAGCAGTTCTTCCTTTGTCAAATTGTTTTCTCCAATGACGGGTCTGATGATGAATTGTGCATTACCCGCCTCGCAGGCGGAAACACGCGCATGCACCATGACCATCGGCATGGATGGCGAGAAATTTCGGACGCGCCCGCGAGCAAGGCAAACGACGAATAACTAGATTTTCTTGACCGTACGTCTGCTGCCCTGCACCGCCACGGGCTTCGCCAGATGCGGCGGGACCCAGTTGAGGGCAATGCCTTGCGGCGACGAGGGCGGCCCGATTTTTTTTCGAGGCGGTGGCCGCTTGCCGGCGCGTGAAACGTTTCCTGCCATATCGGCCTCGTATCTGTCTTGTCACATCGAAAGAATTTGCACCGACCATCGACAACGCAAGATGGAGCCACCAACCTGCTGCTCGCGCAATGCAAACAGACAGCCGAACCGGCACAGGCGCGTCAGATCGCCTTGATATTGCTTTCCTGCAGGCCCTTGGGGCCCATCTTCGTTTCGAAGATCACGCACTGACCCTCGACGTGGGTGCAGCAACCGTCACCGCGAATTTCGGAAAAATGCGCAAAGAGGTCGTCCTTGCTGGTGTCCGGCGCGATTAAGCTGAAACCTTTACTATCGTTGAACCACTTGACGATACTGGCGCCCATGAACATCCTTTGATGTCAATAAGACGAACAGAGCTACGAGACGCACCGTGTTCTGACATTCAAAAGAATCAATGAGGTAAAGGACGGCGGAATACCGCAGCTTAACGGTCAGTGATGAGTAGCAATCGCGCTTTTGCTTTTTTGATACTTCAGCTCCATATCCTACGCGTTACGGCGGGATCAGTCAAGCGATTTCTCGCGGACATAGCTTCCGCATAAAGAGGTCTGTGTGGCAAAGGCTAGCGAGCGGAAGTTAGTGATTGTAAACATCGGCGTGCTGGGGTTTATTCTGAATTTTTGGCGCAACGAGAGATACCTTTGATCATGGATCCGCGGTGCCGTTACTTCGCTGGACGAGATTGTGCTGACGGCGTTGTGGGGGCGAACCCCACTAGGGTGGCCGCGCAAGCATCTGGCTTACAGGAACGGAATTCCATTCGAAAACAAGTTCAGACGGGTGTTCAGCGGATTGAGCCTGGGACAGATCGCAATGGAGCCTCTGTTGAATTTTGAGTAAATGGTAAATTGCCAGATTTACACGTGAGCGACGGTAGTCATGCATAGCAAGTTGTTCGAGACGATTTTGGGTATCAGCGATCCGTGGTTCGTGAACGGCATCAATTTCGACGCGGCTGCGAAGTGGTTAAGGCAATGCTGATCAAGTTCACCGTCCCCGTGGTCCAGCCGTTATATCCAGCCGTTATAGATAGGTGGATATGACCCGAGCAAGGCAAACGAAAATCAAACAGCCAACGCTGGCGGTGGCGGCTGACGAAGGTGCAGTCTTCGAGACGAAGCGCAAACGTACGCGGCGCGATGC